>JBQCEI010000845.1:0-6587 GCA_051960375.1 Aureliella sp.
ATCCCAAAGCGAAGGCTTGTTGTCGAGAATTGCTCGCACCGCCACTGAGTTCGCACAGTCGGCTGGTCAATACGCGCAGAACGCAGGCCAGTATGTCCAGAGCGCCGGCAGCCAAGTTGCCGAGCCCATGCAGCGAGTCTACTCGCAGGCTCGTGAAATGGTCGAAGCCAGGCCGCTGCCTTCAGTAGCCAGTTCCTTCGCCGCCGGCATGCTGCTGGGGATACTTACCTATGCGCTGACGGTGGATGATCGCTAGGCGGCTCAGGTTCGCCGCAGAGGGGCCGTCGTCAGTAGACCGGGGCGGAAGCCCCGGTGACAATGATGCGTATGGCCATTAGTTCATCTAACCCGACGCGTAAGCGAGGGACGAACCTGCCGGAAAGCCCGACGACACATCGTTTGTCTGCAGGGGATGCGCCTCTGCAGTAAAAAGCAGTGCAGCCGGTCTTTACGGCGGGTTCGTCCCTCGCTTACGCGTCGGGTTCCGAGAGCCCCACCGAAATGGACGAAACATCCTTAGCCGCTGCACCGTCGTCGAGTTCTCAAGCCGCGGCCTGCGCGCAGACCGCGGCCGCGGATGCTTTGTATCTCGGGACTGTGCTGGTTACGGGAGCCAACGGCTTCATCGGCTCGAACCTGGTTGCGGAATTGACCGAGCGCGGCTGTGAAGTGTTCGCAGCGGTGCGGCCGGGCCGGCGGCTCTCAGCGGAGATGGCCGCGCGGTGCGATGAGGTTCGTTATCGCGAAATCCAGTTCGATTCGAGCGATGCTCTGGCTCGTGGACTGAAAGGCATCGATACGGTTATCCACGCCGCGGGACAGACCGCCGCGCATAGTTATCGCGGTTTCCTGGAAACCAATCGCACAGCGACTTACCGATTGTTGCAAGCGGCCGCGCGGCAATCGATTCCACCGCGCGTCATCATGCTCAGTTCGGTTGCCGCAGCCGGGCCTCGGGTCTGCGAAGCTCCTCGCCTGTGCGAAGACTTGCCTGAGCCGGTTTCGCAGTACGGTCGCAGCAAGTTGGCTGGCGAGCGCGTCGCCCGGCGTTTCGCAGCCGATCTACCCATCACCGCGATTCGACCGGGCATCGTGTTCGGTCCGGGCGATCGCGAAGTGCTTCGTTTGATCCAGTTGATCGCCGCCAGCCACCTGAACTTTTTGCCGGGCGTTCGCCAGCCGCTCTTTCCATTCATCGCGGTTCAGGACCTCATCGACTGCATCATCAAGTCCGTACATGCCGGATCAGTGTTGAGGCCGATCACGAGCCATGCTCGGCCGGTGGGCGAAGCGCTGGGCGACGGCCTCTATTATGCAGCCGATCCGCAGTTCTGTTCGTTCCGCCAGTTTGGTTACTGGATCTCGCAGGGGCTGGGCCATCGCTGGCACAAAGCGATTCCCATTCCGCTGTTTGCCGTGCGCAATGCGGCTCGCATCAATGCTCTCTTCGCTAGCCGCAAGCGACCCAACACGTTCACCATCGACAAGATTCGCGAAGCGGCCGTGCTCGGTTGGGAGTGCGATGTCGATAAGACGATGCGCGAACTCCACTGGGCTCCCGCGGCTTCGCTCCCGCAGAGGCTGCGCGAGACGATCGCCTGGTACCGCCAACACGGCTGGCTGAAGTAGACGCGCTGCTACCTCACGTTTTGAATTTTTTACCGCGGAGGACGCGGGGAGCCCGGAGAATGTTCGAAAAATCGTTCGCCGCGTAACGCTCGGTGCGGATGCGCCGAACGTGCACGCGCGCTTTTCGCACAGGGACGTGATTTCGCTCGACCATTGGGGGTGCTTCCCCATTTCCTGATCCATACTTCTTTCGAAAGTGAAGACGACTGCGACAGCCCGGTTCGAGAGGATGGAATCCCCTGCAACCTCTCGGAGCGCAGTCGTCCTTGTGTGACCGCCGGACCATCGCTGCCATGACTTTGGCGCGCATCGGCCCAGGCGCGACCCTTCCCTGTTTCCGTTTCAAGCGACGCGCCTGGAACGGTCATCGAACTTAGCCCAGCGCGTCAAACCAGGCACTTGTTAAATCGGCAATCACTTTTGTGAGCCACTGCACGGCTCGGCATCGCTCACTGCGTGAAGTGCGGACGTCTTGCCCCTCACGTCTGCACATGGCATTCGAATTTCGAAACTGCGGTTGGTGATGAACCGTCGCTCCGAACTTGCGCTTAGGGGACCATTTGGATGCAAAGTCACAACAACGCCTCGATCGGTCATGCACTGGCACACCGGCCGCGCAACTCGGTCGTGATCGAAGACTGCTATGCATCGGACGGTACGCTCGCTGGCTCGCGCTTGCCGCTTTCGGCCGAAGGGATCGACAGCCAAGAACGACGATCGTTGTCCCTTTGCGATCGGCAACCATTGCCCGGCGTTTCGCTTGGCGACTCGCTCGAGCACATGTTGGCTAGCCGCCCAGCGGGCGATGGCAAGCTGCTGGTACCGATGCCGAATAACTGCGAGATGTCGCGAGCGATTCGCGGCATGGGCCAGCGTCGTTGGCTCTCCTGCGAAGCTCGCCAGGATCAGCCAGCGCTGCAATCCACCGCTGGCGCTTCTCAGCTCAGCTGCGTGCTGCTGTTCACCGACGTCGTGGATCGTCGCTTGCTCGAACAGCAGTACCATCACTCGCAGAAACTCGAGTCGCTCGGCCAACTGGCCTCGGGCATCGCTCATGAGATCAACAATCCGCTGCAGTACATCAGCGACAACATTCAGTTCCTGAAAGCTTCGCTGATGGAACTGCGCCCGATGCTCGCACTGTTGCGTTCGCTGCAGCGACGCCCCGAATGCGAACACGTTCTGGCTGAACAAGTACTCGAGCACGTGCGGGCTATGGATCTGGAACGCATGCTTGAGCATGTGCCGCAAGCGGTCCAGGACGCCGAGGAAGGGGTGAGCCATGTGTCGCGCATCGTGCGAGCGATGAAAGAGTTTTCGCATCCTGGATCGGAAACCGAGCTGCCGGTCAACTTGAACCATATCCTCGAGTCGACGCTCGTCGTATCCCGGTCGGAGTGGAAGTTCGTCGCCGACGTCGAAACATCGTTCCAGCCCGATCTGCCGAAAGTGGCGGGATATAGCGGCGAACTCCACCAGATATTCTTGAATTTGCTGGTCAACGCCGCGCATGCAATTGCTTCGGCCAATGCGGCGACCGGACGGGTGAAAGGGCGAATACGCGTCTCCACCTTCCAGACAGGCGACTCCTGCACCGTCTGCATCGAGGACAACGGCTGCGGCATCCCGCGCGAGATCGAGGACCGAATCTTCGAGCCGTTCTTCACAACCAAGGAGATCGGCAAAGGGACCGGACAGGGATTGGCGATCGCGCGCCGCGTCGTCGAGAAGCACGGCGGCTCACTGCGGTTCGAGTCGGCCGCAGGCCACGGGACGACCTTTTACGTGCAATTGCCGCGCGGCCGATCGCCGATGGCCTGACCCCCGGGGCCCGATGGCGCCTGAACGGCGAGTGCGGGCGGCGAGTCGCAATTTGCAGCGGGCATAAAATGTGCTGCGACCGAAGCCGCACGGATGCTGGGGCAGGCTCGGCATCCCAAACCGCATACGCACAAGGGAGAAGGAACAATGACGCGGAACGTTTTGCCACTGGTCGCCGGGATCGCGCTAAGCTTGGTTCTGTACGCCGGTCCAGCGAGTGCCGCTGAAGGGCACGGCGAGCAAATGAAGAAGTGCGCCAAAGAGTGCGCCGAGTGCCAGGTGGTGTGCGATTCGTGCTCGGAACACTGTCTGACGAAGGCCGGCGAGGGCAAGAAGGATCACGCGCGTTGTTCTCAGATGTGCGCTGACTGCGCCGAATGTTGCAAAACCTGCGCGACGCTGTGCGCGCGCAAGAGCCCGCTCGCTCGCCCAATGCTCAAGTGCTGTGAGGAATGCTGCAAGGAGTGCGCGGCGATGTGCGAAAAATTCGACGATGACAAGCACATCGCCGAGTGCGCGAAAACCTGCCGCGACTGCGCGAAGTCATGCGCCGACATGCTCAAGCACACCGAAGCCAACCCGCCGAGCGACAAGTAATCAGCGTCTTTGGCGATACATTTCTCTGCGACCTCCGCGTCTCCGCGGTGAAATATGCTTTCCCACGGAAATGCGAACGTTACTCCGGCACCGTGGCGGCAGCCCGCCGCCCGGCGCCCTTCTCACCGGTGAGCGAATCGCCCAGTTCGGCTCGCATCGCACTGGCCAGCTTGCTCAGTCGCTCGACGATCTCGGGATGTTCACTGGCGACATTGTGCCGTTCGCCCGGATCGGCCTCGAGGTCGAAGAGCGACAGTTCCAGCCGCTCGACGCGCTGGCCGTGACGGCTGGCAATCGCGTCCATACTCGAGTCGGTAATCGAGCGCGGCGTCGCCTTGCCCCAGTTCGACGGCTTGCCGCCGCGGCCGGGCTCGCCGGCCGTTGTCAGATATGGATGCGGCAAGTGAAGCTTCCACCGACCGCTGCGCACGGCGTGCAGTTCATTGCCGGCATAGAAGAAGAGCGCTTCGTGCGGGCTCTTGGCGCCGGGCTCACCCAGCAGCAGCGGCTTGACGCTGAGGCCGTCGATTTTAAGTTCCGGCTTTTTGCCGCCGACCAGTTCGGTCAGCGTCGGCAACCAGTCGATGGCCATGAACGGTTCGTCGCACGTGCGGCCAGCGGGCACTTTGCCGGGCCAGCGCACGATCAGCGGCGAACGCACGCCACCTTCGAAGGTCGTCAGCTTGCCTTCGCGAAACGGCCGCGCCGTTCCCGCATGTTCGCCATAGCTGAGCCACGGGCCGTTGTCGGAAAAGAAGATCACGATTGTGTTGTCGGCCAGCTTCAAACGATCCAATGTCCCGAGCACTTCGCCTACCGACCAATCGAGTTCTTCGACCACGTCGCCGAAGAGGCCGCGCTGCGACTTTCCTTTAAACTTTTGCGAAGCAAAGATCGGCACGTGCGGCATCACGTGCGGCATGTAGAGGAAGAACGGCCGATCGGCGTGTTGTTCGATGAACGAGACGGCTCGCTCGGTGAAGCGGCGCGTGAACTGGCTCTGGTCGGGATCGAGCTCGATGACGCGATCGCCGTCGTGCAAAGGCAGCGGCGGCATTTCGCTGGCAAGCACCGGATGGTACTTCGAGTTGTCGTTCGAATACGGGATGCCGAGCCACTCGTCAAAGCCATGCCGCGTCGCTCGCAGGCTCGGCACAGTGCCCAGGTGCCACTTGCCAATGCAGGCGGTCGCATAACCGCGATCCTTGAGCATCTCCGGGAGCAGCCATTCATCGGGATGAATGCCGTTGCGGCTGGTATGATTGAGCGCTCCTTCGAGCCCGACGCGATTCGGATAGCAGCCGCTCATCAGCGCAGCTCGGCTGGCGGTGCAGACCGGCTGAGCCACATAGAAGTTGGTAAACCGCGTGCCTGCGCGAGCCAGCGCATCGATGTGCGGCGTGCGAATATCGTCGGCTCCAAAACAACCGACATCGCTGTAGCCCAGGTCATCGGCCAGAATGATGACGACATTAGGCAGCCGCTCATCTTTCTCTGCCGCCGGCAGAACGCTCGCCGCAGCAGTGAGCAGGATGAGCAGAGTCGCAAACGCACGGATCATGATCACGGTTTCCCAGTTTTTGATAGTTGGCAGGCTTACAGGTTCGCAGGGGCGCTGCCACAAGTTTAACAGCTGGCGGTGTGGTCAGCGCAGCCCCTCACCCCCCGGCCCTGGCCTGATAAAAACTACGTGATGGTTTGGATAGCTAGAACCAAGTCTCGTTGCGCAGCGCAAAAGCATAGCGGCTCAGATTCGCCCCGGAGGGGCCGTCGTCAGTAGCCCGGGGCGGAAGCCCCGGGGACGAAGCAGGCGCATGGCAATTTCCGCCCCGGAGAGGCCACGCTAGTGTTCGGCCAGGGGACGCCACGAAACGAATTCGTACCGCCGCCGTTCCTCCTAGCTCTCCGCGTTCCCGCCCTTACTCAGAACGCATTCCACAATCGAAGTTGTAAACTCACGCGTGAGTCGATTGTGCGCCCACTTCAGCGGCTGAATCGGCACGGTGCGGAACGATTCGATTCGCAGCGGGCTTTGTGCGACGAGTTTCAAAAAGCGCTTGATCGTCATTTGATTCAGGCCGCCCGATATCTCGGAGAAACGCGTGGCGCCGTCGTTTCGGAAGTCGGACCTCCAGCGCATCTGGGCTCGCTCGGAAAAAATTAGGTGCGACCAAGGGAAGATCGAAAAGCCGTGGCCGCCGCGCGGGTGATACCAGGTGGGACCGAACGATACGAGAATCTTGCCATCATCCTTCAGCAGCCCAGCCATGATCGATAGGATTTCGGCTGGATCGCCGAAGTGCTCGAAGGCATCGACCGAGACGATGATGTCGACCGGTTCGTCGATCGCCTGAACGAACTGGCAGAGCTCGGCGAGCCCTGCTTTCTCGGCCGAGTCTTTGGCCGTCTCGAGAACTTCGCTGCGGATGTCCAAGCCGATGACGCGGCGTGCGCCGTGCTGGGCCATCTCGATCGACCCGCGGCCTGCGCCACAGCCGAAGTCGAGGATCGACTTGCCGCGCAGCTCTTCCCAACCGCTC
>JBQCEI010000846.1:0-6393 GCA_051960375.1 Aureliella sp.
CCGAGAGCCCACTGGATTTGGTCCACGCCGTGAGCTCCCCAGTTCGTCATTTCGCCGCCGGCAAAGTCGCGCCACCGCATCCAGCTCGTCCACTGTTTGTTGTACGGGCGGAGCTGGGCCTGATTGAGCCACATGTTCCAGTCGAGCCCTTCGGGAATTGGCTCTTCGGCAAACGGTTCGTCGGGCGAAGGCTGAGGGCCGGTGTACGCGATCGCGCGGACCTCGAGGATCTTGCCCAGGCCGCCGTTGCGCACCAGTTCGCAAGCGACGCGGTTCATTTCCATCGAGCGCTGCTGCGTGCCGACTTGGAGGATGCGGTCGTATTTGCGGACGGCGTTGACTAGTGCTCGTCCTTCGCTGATGTAGAGCGTCAACGGCTTTTCTGCGTACACGTCCTTGCCCGCTTGGCACGCTTCGATGCACGGCTTGACGCGCTGGAACTCGCCGGTCGCGACGATGACTGCGTCGATATCTTTGCGGTCGAGGATTGTGCGGTAGTCCTGATAAACCGGCCAGTCGCCGCCGGCCTTCGCTTTGAACGCTTCGGCTCGCGGCAGGTTGCAATCGGCCAGCGCCACCAGCTCAGCCGACTCGGGCAGTTGTTGCAAGAGCAGCGAGCCGCGATTGCCAACGCCGATCGCGCCGACGCGAATGCGATCGTTGGCCCCTTGAGCAGCGCGCAGCGATCGCGGAAGCCATAAAGCGCTCGATGCCGCGCCGGCCGCGATCGTCGTCTTCTTCAAAAAATCGCGTCGATGCGTGTGAACGGTTTTCATTTTCGGCGTCATACAAAGTGCTCAAAGTTAAAAGGGTTCGTTGGCGGGTCGCATGTTCGTTTTACCGCGGAGACGCGGAGAGCGCGGAGAAAAGCATCAGGCCTTTTCAAAGCAGTACAGCGCTTTGTCGGTGCGGATGTACATCTTGCCCTTCGAGATCACCGGCGTGGCCATGATGCGTTCGTGAAAGTCGTGCGAGGAAAGAATCTTGCCGGGCTCTTGGGGGCCCGATTTGAGGACGGTCATCACGCCGCTTTCGCTGGCGAGGTAGACCTTGCCGTCGCCGGCGACCAGCGATGCGTAATAGTTGCCGCGTCCTTCGGCTCGGCCGCGATGGAGCATCTCGCCGCTAGTCGCATCGAGCACCGTTACGATGCCGCTGTCCTTGACCATCGTCAGGGTGCCGTCGTATACCACCGAGCTCGGGACCGTGGGCAAGTTGCGTGTGTAGGTCCAGCGGACATACTGCGGAGCCAAACTGCCGCGCGAGCCGGGCTCCAGAGCGACGGCCAGGTTCTGGGCCTTCTCAAAGACGAGCGAGTGCCGTTTCCATTCGTGCTCGTCCAGCTTCTGATCCTGATTCAAGTCGATGCGGAAGAAGCGTTCCATCACCGGTCCGTCCTTGGGCAATTCATCCTTGCCGATCAGGCCGTCTTTATTTTTGTCGTAGTTGGTCACGGCTTCGGCATACGGCTCCATCGAAATCCGCTCGCCCGGATCGCCCCCCGGAGTCCAAGTCGCCAGATAGATCAAACCATCTTGAACGATCGGCGTCGAATCGACGATGCGCGACAAGCCGTTAAACCACCACAGTTTCTCACCGGTGGCGACATCATAAGCGGCCAGTTGCAAGGAGCCGGCGATGAGGACCTGCTTCTTTCCGTCGCGCTCGAGAACGAACGGAGTCGAATAGCTGCGCGTAGCATCTTCGCGAGCTACCTTCCACACCGTCTCGCCGGTGCGCTGGTCGAGGGCTGTGATGAAGCTGTCGATGTCGTGGTCTTCGTTGAGGATGATCTTGTCATCGACCAGCACTGGCGAGCTCGCCGCGCCGAACTCGTCCTGAAACGGCCCCATCGGCTTTTTCCACAGCAGATTGCCTTCGAGGTCATAACACAGAACGCCGAAGCTGCCGAAGAACGCGAAGACTTGTTTCCCGTTGCAAGCCGGCGTCGGCGTCGCTGGGCTGCCGGTGGCATGGGTCGGTTCGATCGAGGCCGCCGGAGCCACTTGCCGCCACCGCACCGTTCCGCTCGCCCGGTCGAGCGCCACCGTGGCCAGCTCTTTTTTGTCGGCTTCGTAAGTCGTTACAAAAATCGAATCGCCGCACACGCACGGCGTCGAGTGCCCCGGGGCAAGCGGGGTCCGCCACAGTTGTTTGGCATCCTTCGAAAAGTCCGCAGGCAGCGGCTGCTGGTCCTTGGCCACTCCGTAGTCATGCCGGAAGTAGGAGGCTTCTTGAGCAGCGGCGTGAGCAGCGACTTGAGCGGCGATCGAACCAAACGCGACCGCCAATGCGCATCGAACCAGGCGTACCATAACCGACTCCTGTGCGGGGAAAGCTGTCCGGGGCAGGGCGTCATTGTCGGTCAAAGCCAGCGGCGGTTCAAGCTAAGTCCCGGTAGGGACGGCAGCCCCATGCCAGGACTTAAAACCGCCAAAACACGCGTTGGCCCGCCTCGATCTGTTCTAAGACGCCGTCGCAGTAGATGCGTTTTTCGCCGATGGCGCAGTCGCTGGCACGCTGGGCCGAGCGGATCGCTTTCTCCTTGTCGCCGTTGACCTGCGCGGCCAAGGCCAACGCCAGGTTGCATGCCCAGTCGTCTTCGCCGGCCAGCTTCGCGGCTAGCTCGGCCGACTCAGCAGCGGTCTTGCGGTTATGCTCGCTCGGCGTGGGAGCCGACGCATGGAGCAAGGCCAAGGCGCGGCGGGCAGCCACTTCCTGGGACCCGAGCTTCAAAACCGCATTCCACTCCGTTTCGGCCGCTTTGAAACTTTCCGCCGCCGAGTGCGCCATGGCGCAGTGCATTCTCACCCGTGGATCATTTTTCGCCATTGCCACGGCTTGGCGCATGTCCGACGCGCTCGCCTCGCGCTTGTCCATCCGCACATAGAGTTCGGATCGCGCTGCCAGCGCGACAGCCCGTATCGCCGGCACCTGCACCAACGGATTGAGCAGCGTTAGTGCTGCATCGAAATCGCCAAGCCGCATCAGCGTGATCGCCATGGCGAATTGAGCGCCGCTGTTTTCGGAATCGGCTTGTCGCAATTGCCGCAAGGCGGCTCGCAACTCGAGATCGCTCCTAACGCGTGCCACATCTGCCAGTTCCCAGTATCGATCAAAGAGTTCCAATTGCTTGGCGTCCAGACCTTTAAACTCGGCTGCAATGGATTGCAGTTCTTCAATAATACTTTTTCGCCGCTCCAAGACGAGGCGTCCTGCCTGATCGGTGGTTTTCATATTGTGATACATCACATCGAGCTGCACCTGCGTTTGAGCGACCTGCTGGTTGGCTATACGAAGCGGAGCGTTAGGCGTGGACGGCCTGAGCGTCTCCCCCGCGTTCGCCTTGCGCGCAAGCTCGCTGTCCACCGCCGCCTGTTGGTTGACTCCAATCAACTGGCCTTCCAAGGCCAGCATCCGCTGCATCGCTCCGTAGGCGATCAACTGAGCAACCGATTGGTTGGTCTGTGCCAGTCGCTCTAGCGCGTCCTCTCGTTCCCCGGACAGCTTCTCGGCCGAAGTCTTATAAAGCGAGTATTGATTATTCAGCTCTTCGAACTCCGTCGCATACTGCAGACAGCGCTCGAAAGCCGGAGCTGCTGCTTGAGCGTTTACAGCCGCACCGAAGAGCAGCTGGCATGTCAGGGCAACCATCGCGCAAACTCGGCCGTTCGTAATGCACATGCCACCATTCCTTTTAACAGCTCGCCACGCCGCGCCGCGGCTCTCTTAATCGAGAAGCTTACGAACCTCAGTGTACCGCTCGTTTCTTGAGCGGGCAAAGAGCGCGGCGAGGGGGAGGGTGAGGGAGCGAAGATTGATATAGAGCTCGAGCGCAACTCTTTCTTGTCTCCCCCTCGCCCCGCTTCGGGGAGAGGGGGCCGGGGGGTGAGGGGCAGAAGCGGAAATCGGTTCAGCGTTGTCAGTCCAACGATGTGCTGTCGGGCTCTGTGGCAGGTTCGTCCCTCGCTTACGCGTCGGGTTACAAGATTACTGATGACGTCGCTTTGCGACTCAAAACCAGGAGCAATCCCAAGCTCATGCAAAGGTCCAAAATCACGGAAAGGTCGAACTTGTGTCCGTCCGTTCAATGTGTTCTATTTAATTCTAGAAATCTGTGCCGAGCTTAATCTCTTCTCTATTGACCATGCGAGGTGCACCGATGAAAGGCTGCTCTGTAATCCTGCTGACGGGCGTAATCGCCTCTATTTCCCTACAGGCTAGAGGGACCGAACCGCGGAGCGGGTCACCATCGCAATTAGCGGCCATCTTAGAGCGAGAAGCCGACGGTCAATCGGTCGATCGCAGCGAGCTGCTCGAGAGCACTTCGCTGGCGGAAGACGGCGCGGCTGCTTGGCATGCAGGCCGGTTCAAAGTGGGCGATCGTTGGTGCACGGTGGACGAACTGACCAGCAGCGGAGTTGCCGACGCGTACCGGTCCAAACGGCAAGAATTGGAAGGGGATCCGCAAAGGCACTATAAGTTAGCTCGCTGGTGCGCGCAGCACGGCTATCCCGATCAGGCGAGAGCTCATTTCTACGGCGTGCTGATCGATGCTCCCAACCATGCCGAGGCGAGGAAAGCGCTGGGCCATGTTCAGATCGGCGACCAGTGGATCGATTCGGCGGAACTGAAAGCCGCCCAGGCGAAAATGAAGCAGATGTTTGCGCAGCTCGACGAGTGGGTTCCCGAGCTGGCCGACATCGCCAAGGGATTGCAGTCGCATACGACCGCCGTCAAAACGCGGGCACTGGAAGACCTGGACAAGATCGATGCCGCCAAGGCTCTGCCGGCGCTCGAGATGTTCGCGGTGAACGTTGATGACGACTTGGCGATGCCCATGATCCGTAAAATCGCCGGCGTTCGCTCGCGCGATGCTTGCCAAGCTCTCGTACGCATTGCGCTGGCTCACCCGAGTGCCGCGGTGCGCCGCAAAGCGTCCGAGACGATCCGCACTTATCCTGAGCCGTCCTATGTGCCCGATCTCCTCGGCATATTGTCCGGAGAGATCGAAGTCGAGAACCGGCTCGTCATGCAGCCCAATGGCCATATCGGTCTGACGACACTCGTGCAAAACGAACTGCAAAATCGTAAGCAGCTACAACGATTCGAGAAACATGTCAAAGTCGTATCCGCATTCTCGTTTACACACACAGCTTCCGCTCAAATCGCGGACACGCAGGACCAATATCTCTGGTCGATCCGGTATCGCATTCCCAAATCAAACCCCATTCATCTAGGAAATACGGTATCGCGATCGAGCGGCGGTAATTCAACGGCGAAGGCTGCCGCGGTTTACGTCCCGGCGGAAGTCGCTTCGGCTGCGGCGGACAACCTGCGTCAACAAGGCAAGGAACAAGAGTACGCGGCCAATCGGCAGAATCGGTCAACGAAAGAGCAGACCCATTCGGTATGCGGCTTATTGCGAGAGACCACCGGCCAGACAATCGGCGATGAGCCGAAAAGTTGGTGGAGCTGGTGGACCGATCGCTACGAGCGCTATGAATCGGCCAAACCTACAACGGTTGCCTACCATCAGCAGCAACAGCAGATCGCCATCACATCGCGGGCTTATACGACTTCTACCTCAATCGCTGAGCGCGACCTTGGAAAAGCCTTGGTCCAGTGGTCATGCTTGGTTCCCGGCACACTCGTGCAAACCGAACGCGGTTTGGTACCGATTGAGAAAATCCAAATCGGCGATCGAGTGCTTTCGCAAGATCCGGAAACGGCAGAGCTGGCTTTGAAGCCCGTGCTGTTAACGACAATCCGCGCGCCCAAGCCGACGCTCAAGATCGTCACGGAAGACAACACCATCGAAGCGACCGGCGGCCATCTGTGGTGGGTCAGCGGCCATGGCTGGACCAAGTCGCGCGACCTGCAACCCGGCATGATGCTGCACACGGCGACCGGCAACGTCGAAGTGCAGAAAATCATCGAGAACTCCACTCCGCAGCAGACGCACAACCTGGTCGTCGACGGCTTCCACACTTATTTCGTCGGCCCCGAGCGCGTGCTCAGCTACGACAACTCGCAGCTGAAACCTTGCCTGCACACCGTACCTGGCTTCGGCGTCCTCGCCGACGCGCGCTAGCCGCCCGTCGCATGGAGTGCCGCCGAGAAAGTGGGTGGTCCAACGTGGGACGGCAGTCCCCTGCCGTCAGCACCCGGCAAGCCGCATTGCGCGCACCCACATCTTCTTTCCCCCGGCTGCGGAGCAGCCCTGGTGAAAAAAGCGCCAATGGTCCGTCGCATCAAGGGCAGCCAAAAAAGTTGGCGAGCCAACGTGGGACGGCCCGCCCCCGCCCGCCGCCACCCGCCCGCCCCCAGTGCGCCCCCCCCCACCAGCCGCCAGCCGCCCGCCCGCGCAAAATGGGAGGGGCCCCCTGGGCA
>JBQCEI010000847.1:0-2246 GCA_051960375.1 Aureliella sp.
GTCTTCGCGTGAGTTCAAAAGACATGTGACTCACGCGAAGACGCGAAGACGCGAAGACGCGAAGGAAGAGAAGAAGCGTTGGCGGTCACCATGTCATCCGCACCCAAGCGCTGGCTGCGCGATAGGCGTCGCGAACGACCAGCCACACGGCGGCGACCTTGCCGCAGTCGATGGCCGCGCGAGCGACCGCGCCGTCGGTTTTCGCCGGCAGCGTGCTGGGGTCGACCAGCACCGTTCCAAGCACTTTCGATCCGCCGCGTGCGTCTTTGAGCAGTTGTTTCGAGAGGCTGACCAAACGTCCGGAGCGCACTTCGCCAGGATGGCTGCTGAGCGAGAATTGAACGCTGAGGCCCTGATCGCCTGCAGCGGCCAGCGCATCCTCGACCATGCCCGCTTGGCGCTCGGGAATCGACAGCTGCAGCTGCCAGGCGGCCTCGGGCGAACAAGTCGCCAAAAGCAACTGCCCTGCCGCGACGGGACGCCCTTCGAGTCGATTGCGAGCGTCCCAGGTAGTCACGACCGCGTCGTTTCGCGCGACGATGCTCAGCCCCTCGGCCCGCGCCCGCAGAATGGTCAGCTGATCGTCGAGCGAACGAATGGTGATTTTCAATTGTTCGATGCGGCTCTCCAGCTCGTCGCGCTGGCCAGCGGTCAGGTGTTGTCCGCGCAACAGCGCCGAACGATCCTGATCGAGCTGAGCGGCCGTTGCGGTTCGCTCGCCCGTCAATTCATCCAAACGCGCTTCGAGCTGCTTGTCGACGAGCTTCGCTAACACGTCGCCTGCCTTAACGTGTTGGTTGCTGTCGACCAGCACGCGGTCGACCGCGGCCGACGCCGGTGCGTAGTAAAGCTGCTTGTTGGCCGCTTCGAGCACCGCGACGACGGAGACTTGATCGGGAGTCGGGAAGAGCGCGATGGCCGCGACCAGCCCGACTGTCGAGCCGCGAACGATCCAGCGTTCGATGCGCGACGCAAGCGTCTTCGTTCGCGCCGGCGCGCCGGCCAACCAGCCGCGCGGCTGAGCCAGCGCCCGGCCTCGAGCGTCGCGCTGCGGCGCTAACAGAGCTCCCAGCGGTCGCTGCAGTTGGCCGAGCTTCACCAGCAGCTGCTCATCATCGAGCGTGCGATCGAGCGCCAGCAGGGCTTGGCACTGACCGTCCTCGGAGAGCGGCAACACAGCCAGCCGCTCGCATCCGAGCAACGACCGCAAGCCTTCCGCCGTTCCATCGCCAAGATCATCGGTCGATGCGATCGGGTCGGATGACTGCGCAAGGATGGTGGCTGACTTGGGCACGCCACGGGCGCTGCGATCGATGCGGCGGATCAACCCTTCGGCGGTGCGGACCGTTTCGCTGCGCGGATCGAAGCTGGCTAAGTCGTTGATGGCTTGTACGCGCCAATCGCGGCGCGTCTTGGCAACTAGTAACGCCAGCTCGGCACCGGTCAGCCGCGCCAGTCCGCAGGCGACTGCCTGTGAGCGTTCCTTGGGTGAGCTGGCGGCGCTGATCGTCAAGAGTTGTTCTTGCAACTGCCGCACGTGCTCGGCCTCGCGAGCCAACTCGCCCAGCCGAGCTCGACGCAAGAAGTCGGCCATGAGGTCGGCCATCTGAGCGACGAAACGCAAGTAACCGCGCTGCGCCGCTGGACCGCCGCCACTGGACTGGATTACCTCGAGCAGCGTATCGACGCGCTCATGAATGCGCACGGGAACGATCAACAGCGCTTCGTCAAGCGGATTGCTCGGCCGGTCAGCTTCGATGCGAACCGAACCGGGAGGGACGAGAACCGGATGCCCTTCCGCGGCGACGCAGGCGAGCACGCGGCGATGAGCGTCAGCCGACTCGGTATCGGCCTGGGCAATCTCGGCCGGCAGATTGTGGCCGGCCAACAATTCGAGCGACTGGTCGCGATCGATCTGCCACACGGCCGCGGCGCTGGCTCCCATCGCCATGCACACGCGCGAGAGCATGCCCGGCAGAAATTGATCGCTGTCGACGCCCGCAGCCGAAAGCTCCGCAATCTCAGCGACCAGCGAGCGGATTTCGGCTTTGGTCTGGTTCAGCTGTGGCGTATCGAGCGAAGCCACTCCCGAGACGCCGGTAGCAAAAGTGGTTGCGAACGCATTTGCCATCCCACTGCTCATGCCAACCGTGGCCATGTGCTCACCGCTCGCTGTAGATAATTCGGTTCCCGCTCTCGCACCATTTCCTTGAAAGGTTGGGAATAGCATGTTGCCGGCCAGGGAG
>JBQCEI010000848.1:0-6447 GCA_051960375.1 Aureliella sp.
CGAGAGCACTCCGGCTGGGCGGCGGGCAGCGGGCACTGGACTATCAGCGCTGCATGCTTCGCATCAGCGCTTTCGGCTGCTGCGGCCGCATGCCAAAGGGGGCTTGGGGGTCGTCTCGGTTGCGCACGATGTCGAGCTCGACCGCGAAGTCGCCATCAAGGAGATTCGCGGCGAGAATCTCTCCGACGATGCGATGCAGCGCTTCATGATGGAAGCCAAGGTGACCGGCCAGCTCGATCACCCGGGCATTCCGCCGGTCTACGCGTTCGGTTACTTCGAAGATGGCCGGCCGTTTTACGTCATGCGCTTGATCGAAGGGGTAACGCTCAAACATGCAGTCGAGGATTTTCATAAGCGCTATCCGCCGCCCGATGCCAGTCGCCAGCGAGCGCTCGAGCTCCGCAAGCTGCTCGGCGCGTTTGTCAGCGTCTGCCATACGCTTCGCTACGCGCACAGCCAGCATGTGTTGCACCGCGACATCAAGCCTTCCAACATCATGCTCGGCGACTACGACGAAACGCTGGTGCTCGACTGGGGACTGGCCAAGTGTCGCGAGGAATCGCTGCCGTATTCAGAGCTGGAAGCGAAAGCACATCAATCCAAGCGACGCTACGACGATCCGACTTTGACCGGCACCGGTTCGGTGCTCGGTACGCCGCACTACATGAGTCCCGAACAGGCTCACGGCCAGTGGGAGTCGGTCAACATGCGCAGCGAGGTCTACTCGCTTGGAGCGACGCTCTACACGATCCTGACCGGCCAGCTTCCCTTCAGCGGGTCGACGCGCGAAGCGGTGCTCGAGCAAGTGCGGCAAGGCAACTGCCGGCCGCCGCGGGAAGTCGATCGGCGGATCCCGCCCGAACTGGATGCGATCTGCCGAAAAGCCATGGCGCTGCACCGCGAAGATCGCTTCGGTACAGCCGGCGAACTGGCCACCGAAATCGAACACTGGCTCGCCGACGAACCGGTGGCCAGCTACCGCGAACCGTCGGGCCGTCGCTTGCAGCGTTGGTGGAAGACGCATCAAACGGCGCTCGCGACTCTGTTGGCGCTTCTGATCACCGGCATGATTGCTGTGATCGTTGGCGCCTTTGCGGTCTCTTTCGAACATCGCCGCGCCAATGAATCGTGGCAGCGGGCCGAAGCGGAAGGCCGACGAGCGGAAAGGCGTTCCGCGGCGGCGCGCGAGTTTGTCGGCCGCTTCTTGACGCACGACTTCAACCACAAACTTGCTCAGACTCCGGGCAGTGAACGGCCCAGACTGGCGCTGCTCAGCGATGCCATCAATGAATTGGAGCAATGGTCGCTCGAGGAACCAGCCGATGTGGGACTCAAGATCGACGTGGCCGAAGCCCTGCGCGAGCGATCGTATCTCTTTGCGACCATGGAGCAGGTCGACGCAGCCTGGTCCGACCTGGCGCGAGCCCTCGACATCATCGAACCGATGGCCCGAGCCCCCTCTACGTCGCTGCAAGAACGCTTGATCCTGACACGGCTATTTGCGATCAACGACCTGGGCGAACTGAGCGAGGACAAATACGGACCGCAAGCGACGATCGATCTGTTGCTCCCCGCGCGGCAAGAGGCCGAGCAATTCCTGCGGTTGGACGCCGATGATGTCGCTCGACGTGTCGCTCTTTGGGATTTGAACGTTACGCTGGCCCAGCAGCTTCGCCGACTGGGCCGCTTAGCCGAGGGCGCCGAGTTGATCGATAGCGCGGCCACGCAGTTTGAGGTGATGCTCGCCGAGGCCGCCGAAGGGGCTCTTGAGGGGGAACTGCTAAACGGCGAGGAGGCGCTTGGGCGGCTCGCGGGTGAATCGCGACTGCTGCAAGCTTGGATCGCGTACGACCTGAAGGACTACGCGTTCGTAGAGTCTTGTTTGGAGCGCACCGAAGCGATCTGCGAGATTCTTCTACAAAAGACGCCCGATGCATTTCAACCGCTGGCGATCAAGCTCGACATGCTCGCCCTCCGCGCGGAACTGAGTTCGGCTTGCCAGCGCCCCGAGGAGGCTCTCGAAACGATTCGAATTACGACCCAACAGATCGTCGAAGTCGCGAGTCGCTTTCGGACCAGCACCTACTTCGTGCTCTCGGCGGCCAGTGCGCGGCAGCGACTAGCCGCTCAAGAGCTGCTCTGTGGAAACATGCCGCAAGCCACCGTTGCGATCTCTGATGCGATCGACGCGTTAGAGCCGCTATGCGCTCGCGCCGCCGCGCCGCCGACATGCCGGTTGGAGTTCGCTCGGGCTCATCGCCTGCGAGCCGAAATCTCGCTTGCCGAAACGGACTCCGATGCCGTCGCCGTGCATTGTTACCAGGCGCGCGCCGCGCTGGCTGAGCTAGAAGCTCCTGCCCCCCGAACCTGGCGTGTCGACGGGGCAGTAGGGGAATTGGAGCGGTTAGAGTTTCTTGAAGCTGCTGCCGGGAAATGATGCGGCGGTCGTTCGAGCCGCGAAGCGACGGCTGCTGCTAATAGCGGCCCGGAGGGCCCGCCGTCAGTAGCCCGGGGCTTCCGCCGGCTTCCGCCCCGGGCTACTGACGCCGGACCCTCCGGGGTGCACCTGCGTCCTCAATCAAGGAGCGGCAAAACGACGAAGTCGAGTTCGATGGTGGGGCTGTCGCCGCTAGAGTCGGCGGTGATGACGCGGCCATAGACGGTGCCGGTGCCGCTCGATTGTCCGAAGGCGTAGGCGCTGATGGTGATCGAGTTGGCGCTGGCCGACATGCTAGCGACGACCCAGGAGTAATCCGCGCCCGAATCCAATTCGACCGAAGTGGCACCGTCCAGATTGGAGCCGTAGAGAGCGAACTCGTTGTAGGCGGGCGCCGCCGGATCGGTGGTCAGCACGACTTCCGAACCGCTGGTGAGTTCAATACTGTCAACGTTTGGAGTTGCCATCGGGCGATTCCTATTTTGGGGGATTGGATAGTACTCAATGCGATGCAACCACCCCTCGTGGCGTACATCTGTTATGGCATTTCGTGGGCGCCTGTGTCAATGGTAGAACCCTTGCAGCCTCGGCCGAACCGTTTCAACAGGAAATTCGGCCTTTTTCCGGTAGAAAAGCGTTTATCGGGAAGGTTTGCGCAGCCGATACAGTTTGTCAGGGTGCGGACAGAAAACCGGCCCACACCCTGTGAAAAGCGATGAGGATTGAAATGGCAACCGGAAGCCTAAGCAAGGATCAGAGCGCAGCGGCGTCCCCCATTGCCCGCTGGGTGAGCGACTGGGGAGGAGTAGCCATCGATGCGGTAACCACCGTGGGCGATATGGCGATCTTTGCCTGGCGCATGTTCGTCTGGCTGGCCACTGCTCGGCCGCGGCGCGGCACGCTGCTGCCCAACTTCTACCACGTCGGCGTGCTCAGCCTGCCCGTGGTGGCGCTGACAGGCACCTTCATCGGCATGGTGCTGGCTGTGCAGAGCCACGTGCAGTTTCATGAGATCGGTTTGGAAAGCAAGCTCGGCGCGGTGATCAACAGTTCGCTAGTGCGCGAGCTGGGGCCGGTGCTAGCAGCGACGATGCTCGCTGGCCGTGTCGGCAGCGCCATGGCGGCCGTGCTGGGAACGATGCGCGTGACCGAGCAGATCGATGCGCTGATCAGCATGGGAGCCAATCCGATTCACTACCTCGTAGTGCCGCGATTTCTCGCCTGCATCTTGCTGATTCCCGCTCTGACGGTGATGGCCGACTTCATGGGGATCGTCGGCGGTTACTTTTACAGCGTCGTCGTCCTGGACATCGATCACTATCAATACCTCAACAACTCGCGGCGCTTTGTCGGCAGTTGGGACTTTTTCACCGGCGTGTTCAAGAGCCTGTTCTTCGGCGGCACGATAGCCATCGTCAGCTGTTATCGCGGCTTCCATGCCCAAGCGGGAGCCGAAGGGGTCGGCAGGGCCGCGACCGCAGCCTTCGTTTACAGCTTTGTTTTGATTCTGGCGATCGATCTGATCCTGAACATTTTGCTCAACGGCATCTACACGCGGATTTGGCCGCGCGGTGCGAAACTGTTTTAATCCCAAAGGCCGCAGATGTAACCGCGGAGACGCAGAGAGCGCGGCGAAGGCGCAGAGACGAATCATCGATATGAGCACCGACTCTTATGCACTGGACGAGCAGCCGGCGCGCGTTGGCGAGCCGCTAGTCGAGCTGCGCGATATGACGGTGCGATTCGGCAAGCAAACCATTCTCAATAGCCTCAACCTGACGATCCCGCGCGGTCAGACCGTAGCGGTGATCGGCGAGAGCGGTTGTGGCAAGACGCAGCTATTGAAAATCATCGCCGGTCTGAGCAAACCGACCGGCGGACGCGTGCTGTACGACGGCCAGGACTTGACCGAGCTGTCGGAGATGGACATCACGCGACTCCGCCGCAAGTTCGGATTCGTGTTTCAGAACGCCGCCCTGTTCGACAGCATGACGATCGGTCAAAACGTAGCGTTTCCACTGCAGCAGCAAGGACTGTATGGCGGCCGCCGCGCCGAACAGATGGTGCTGGAGCGACTGGCCGAAGTGGGGCTGCCCGATAATGTAATCCCGAAACGCCCCGCGCAGCTCTCAGGCGGTATGCGCAAGCGCGTTGGACTGGCGCGAGCTTTGATCCTCAAACCGGAACTGCTCCTCTATGACGAACCGACCACGGGGCTCGATCCGATCATGAGCGATGTGATCAACGAATTGATCTTGCGCACGCGCCAGCGCCAGCCTGTGACGAGCATCATGGTGACGCACGACATGCATTCGGCTCGCAAGGTCGCCGACCGGATCATCATGCTCTATCCCTACGCGCGCGTTCAGCCGGGAGAAAGCCAGGTGCTCTACGATGGACCGCCGAGCGAAATCGACCGCGCCGAAGACAAACGCGTCAGGCAGTTCGTGCGCGGCGAAGCGGGCGAGCGTTTGATGGAGCTGCGTCAGGCCACGCAGTACCATCTCGATGAGACTCCCATGTTCTCCGACGAGCATTCATAAGCGAAGCAATCATGGACGAGCAACGTTATCGTTTCGGAGTCGGAGTGCTGGTCATCGCCTCGATCGTGGTCGGCGTCATCCTGATCATGTTCTTTGGCGCCGCCCCCGATTTTATGACGCGCCATTATCAGGTCACGGTGAACTTTCCGGCTGCTCCCGGGGTCGCTTCCGATACGCCGGTGCGGAAGAACGGCGTCGACATCGGCCGCGTCAAGGAAGTCCAGCTGCTGCCCGACGATGCCGGGGTCGACTTGGTGCTGGAGCTCGAATCGAAGTTTCGCGTGCGGCAAGGCGAACTGTGCCGCGTGGGCACCGGCTCGCTGATCACCGGCGATGCGGTCGTCCAGTTCGTGCCGCCGACTTCGCAGAGCCTGGTGGAACGCTTCGATGGCCGCGATGGCTTGCCACCGGATGGTCAGCTGAGCGAAGTCGAAAAAGAGATCGCCGCCGCGTATCTCAAGGACGAAGACTATGTCAAAGGTGGCCAGCTCGCTCCCGATCCGCTCGAATCGCTCGTGACGATGCAAGAAAAATTCGCGCCGACGCTGGTCGCGATCGAACAAGCGGGCAATCAAGTCGGGGCGCTGGCCCGCGACATGCGCTCGATGATCGGCGGCGGCGAAGGACAGATTCGGCAGATCGTACAGAAGACCGAAGAGACGATGGACAACTTCAATCAGACGCTCGATTCGATCGAAGCAATCTTCGCCGACGAACGCCTGCGAGCTTCGCTACAAATCGCGGCCGACCGCTTGCCCAGACTGCTCGATGAGGCCGAGGGAGTCCTGCAAGAGACCAAGGAAACGCTCAACGTCTACGAAGGGGTCGGCCGCGCCGCCGAGCAAGCGATGACCAACGTGGCCGAGTTCACCGAGCCGCTCGGCGAACAAGGCGAGCGGATCGTGGGCGACGCGGTCCGCACGCTCAACAATCTCGACGGGCTGGTGACCGACCTCCGACAAGTCTCGGCCCGACTCAACAGCGGCCAAGGGACGCTCAATCGACTGCTCAACGACGACGAGCTGTACTATTCCGTCCAGCGGACGGTCGAAAACATTGAACGAGTCACTCAGCGCTTGCAGCCGATCGTCGAGGACGTGCGCGTCTTCACCGACAAAGTGGCTCGCGACCCGCGGCAACTAGGCGTCGCCGGCGCCCTCCAACACCGAGGCATCGGCCAAGGCGTGAAATAATATTTCTTCTCCCTTTTTTTGTGTGGCACTGGCTATGCCAGTGTCTTCTTTTCGAAGTGTGGTGGCCGGGCGCTACGCTTGAGCCTGCCAAGACGATCGGCTTTGTGGAAGCACGTGCTTACGGTGGAACCCTTCTTGGCGTGCCGTACCACATACTTCGAATCAAAGAGCACTGGCGGAGCCAGTGCCACACCAAGTCCCTCCGCGGTAAAACCAGTCCTTTGGCAGGCTCTAGTCGATCGCAAGCGTTCCGCTTAGGATGGTGGCGTTCCAT
>JBQCEI010000849.1:0-8495 GCA_051960375.1 Aureliella sp.
AACTTGATGCTCGATTCGGCGACAGCGATGAATGCCGGCGGCAGCCGCGGGGCGGCGATCGTGCCGGGCAAGCCCGATGAGAGCTGGCTCGTCAAGGCGCTGACCTACAAGGACGCCGACCTGCAGATGCCGCCCGACGGCAAGCTGCCCGACGACGCGATCGAGGATTTTCGCAAGTGGATCGCCGATGGCGCCAAGGGAGCACCGGTCGGCGGGGCGGTTTCCGCCAGCGGCATCAAGCGGCTGGTACCCGAAGAGTCGCAAACGCACTGGGCCTATCGCTTACCCGAGCGGACCGAGATTCCCACGCAGTCGCAATTGCTCGCCCTCGCAAAAGAAGCCGGACTCGATGCGACCGAAGCACAAGCCGCTGCGGCTCGCTTCGGACAAGCCAAAATCGATTCGCTGATCTTGGCCGCTCAGTTCACCGCGGGCGTCACTCCGTCGGAGCCGGCCGATCGCCAATCGCTCGTGCGGCGAGTGGTCTATGATTTGACCGGCTTGCCGCCGTCAGCCGAGGACATCGCGGCCTTCGAGAACGATCCGCGTCCGACCGAAGTTGCTTACGCTGCGATGGTCGATCGTCTGCTCGCTTCGCCCCATTTCGGCGAGCGCTTCGCGCGCTACTGGATGGACGTCGCTCGGTATGCGGACACCAAGGGCTATGTCTTTCGAGAAGAGCGCGAGTATGCGCAGGCTTACAAGTACCGCGACTGGTTGATCTCTGCATTCAACTCGGATTTACCGTACACCGATTTCGTGCGCGACCAACTCGCGGCCGACAAGGTCGATCCGAACAACGAGCATGGCGAGCTACCGGCGCTCGGTTTCCTTACGCTGGGTCGGCGCTTTTTGAACAACAAGAACGACATCATCGACGATCGGCTCGACGTAACGACTCGCGGCTTGATGGGGCTGACGCTCGCCTGTGCGCGTTGTCACGATCACAAGTACGATCCGATCAGCCAGGCCGATTACTATTCGCTCTACGGCGTCTTCCTCAACACCGAAGAACCTGGGGGCGATCCGTGGCCGCACCGACTGACCGACGCCGAGAAGCCACGTGAATCGTTCATCTTGATTCGCGGAGCCGCAGGCAACCGCGGCGCGAAAGTGCCGCGGCGCTTCGTCAGCTTCCTGGCTCCCGAAGCCAAGCCGTTCGAAGATGGCAGCGGCCGAGCTGAGTTGGCTGCCAAGATCACCAGCCCGGACAATCCGCTCACCGCTCGCGTGTTCGTCAATCGCGTGTGGATGCGACTGATGGGAAGCTCGCTGGTCGATTCGCCGAGCGACTTTGGCGCTCGCTGCCCGGCGCCCAAATTGCAACCGGTGCTCGACGATTTGGCACTCGACTTCATCCAAGCCGACTGGAGCATCAAGGCGCTAGTGCGGAGCATCGTCTTGAGCGCCGCTTATCAGCAGCAAAGCGTCAGCCGCCAGGCCGCAGCCGCGGTCGATCCGGAGAACAGTTTGTACTGGCGCATGAACCGCCGCCGGCTCGACTTCGAGGCGCTGCGCGACAGTGCGCTACAAGTCGCCGGCCAGCTCGATGCCCGCGTCGGCGGCGCGAGCGAGAAAATCCACGAGGCTCCGTACTCGCGGCGGCGGACTGTGTACGCGTACATCGATCGCCAGAACCTGCCGGGCGTGTTCCGCAATTTCGACGTCGCCAGCCCCGACTCGCACAGCCCGCAGCGCCTGCAGACGACCGTGCCCCAGCAGGGGCTGTACTTGCTCAACAGCGGCTTCGTCGCCGAACTGGCTCAAACGTTGGGAACCGCGGTCGGCAAACAGGGCCGATTCCCGAGCGACGAAGCTCGAGTGACCGCGCTGTTTCGACAGATTCTGGGACGATCTCCCGATGCGGTCGAAATCGAAGCGGCACTGCAGTTCGTCCAGCAAGCCGGCGGCGAAATCACTCTGCCGCCCGAGCGCTGGATATGCGGCTATGGCGATTTCGATCCCGAGACCAGCGCGCTCAAGTCCTTCGACCGCTTGCCGTTCACCAACGGGACCGCTTGGCAAGGAGGTGCGACTCTGCCCGATTCGAAGCTCGGCTGGTGCATGCTCAACAAAGATGGCGGGCATGCCGGCAACGATGTGCACCATGCCGCAGTGCGTCGCTGGACGGCGCCGCGCGATGGCGTGGTCAGCATTCGAGGCAAGTTGAATCACGCGCCGGAAAACGGCGACGGCGTTCGAGCCACTTTGATCAGCAGTCAAGCTGGCAAGCTAGGCCAGTGGACCGCGAAGCATTCGGAAGCTCATACCGTGGTGACCAACGTGAAGGTCACCGCCGGCGAGACGCTCGACATGGTCACCGACTGCGTCGGCAACTCGAGCCACGACAGCTTCCAGTGGAAGATGCGGATTCAGTATCAGGGGGGCGGCGAAGCGTTCGACTCGAGTCGTGAACTCCCCACGCCGCCAGCCGCTCCGCTAACCGCTTGGGATCAACTGGCTCAAGCGCTGATGGCGTCGAACGAGTTCTCTTTCGTCGACTAGATCGCTGAGCGCGGAGTTTTTTCTCCGCGCTCTCCGCGTCTCTGCGGTAAAACGTCTTAGCTTAGAGCATGCCGAACATGGCGAAGTAGCCGATGGCTGCGACGGTCATCGGGATGCCGTAGGGCAGCAGCAACATGCGGCTCTTGCGCTCTTGGGCCATGTCGTAGAGTTTGTCGGCATCGCGGACGGTATTGATTTCGTGCAGGATGGCTTGGGCCTGGGTGTAGTGTTTCATCCAGTTGCCCGACCAGGCGATCTGGCCGATGGCCATGATGGCGCCGACGACGGTCGTCGCCGCGAAGATGTACAGCGTGTGTTGCACACCGACGAACGCGGCGATGCCCGCCAGCAGCTTCACGTCGCCCGCTCCCATGCCACCGATCAGGTGCAGGAAGAACAAGCACGCAAAGCCGACGAAGGTCGCCAGCAGGCTCATTCCCAGCCCCGCAAAGCCGCCCACGGCAAAGCTGTAGAGCCAGCCGGCGATGATCAGCGGGTACGTGATTTTGTTCGGGACTTTCAAGTACAAACCGTCGATGACCGCGGCGACGACCAGCGTCGCTGAGACGGCCCACATGACCCAGTGTTCCGTCAGGTGGAGGAAGATTTGTTCAAGCGACATGTGCTAGTTACCCCGCGTGCGTGTTGAGTGCAATCGATCCTGCCGTGCGATGGTTGCGCTGTGGTGTTGCGCCCTGTTTTTGTGCTGTGAGAGCATAGTGCTGCGAGAGCTGCTCGCAGCGTAGAGCCAGCGGCTGGCGGACTCGTCCGGCCATGCCAAGGCGAGCCCGCTAGCGGCGGCGGTCGGCGACTTAGCGCAAGTTGCAGACCCAGACGAGCATCGTTGCCATCAAGGTGCCGACACAGCACAACATTTCCCACAATCCCGTCACGGATTCAACCGGCAACAGATTCAGTAGCATGATGCTTTTCGTACGCTCTGGAAGAGAGCCAATGTGCGATCGGCGATCGGCGGCCTAACACACCACCGATCGCACAATCGATAAATTCGGCATCGCAATGGTCAAGCGACCAAAGTGCGACTAGCCACCCAGTTGGTTTGCAACGTTGGTGAAGGTCGTGTTGGCGCGGCTGCCGATCGAGGTGATCGCACCCAAGCAAACGACGACAATCAGGGCCAGCATGACCGCGTATTCAACCGCGGTTGGGCCGTCTTCCGACTTCAAGAAACGATTGATCTTCGAGGCGAAATTCTTCATGGTTCTCTCCGATAGATGACCACCCCTGACCCGCGAAAGCGAGCCGAGGAAACGAGAAGAAACTACAACCGTGAAACCAGACGGCCTTTGGCTTCGCCATCGCCTCATGCCCGTGAATCACGTAACGAGCCAGCCCGAGAGCGCCGGTGCTGTGCGCACCGATCAATCGCCCCGCACTGACTTGGCAAATGAAACCTATGTCACACCCCGACCTTGTCAAACGAAAGCGTTAGAAAAAGTGTGCCGGTTTGGTAAGCTCTGAGCTTTACCGCGGAGGGCCTGATCAGCCGCCGGGCGTTAGCCCGCGGTTTCTGCAATCGGCAGGTGTGGCACTGGCTATGCCAGTGTCTTCCAGTTCGAAGTACCGAGGTCTCAATTGGATTAGCTGTCCCAATGCCAGGCGCGTATGCAGGCCATGCGCAGAGCCGTTGAATGTTAGAGATCGTAAGAGTTAAGCCACGCTACAGACTTCGAAAACGGGACACTGGCATAGCCAGTGCCACACAGCCCCGCTACAGAGGGCGCGGAGAGATTTTCTTACTGAGCAAGGAGCATTCATTGTGGATTCGAGCGGCGTGCTGATTCTTAAGGAAGAACAGGTCGACGAGCTGGTTGGTGCGGCTGACGCCATTGGCGCACTGACCGAAATGCTCAGCTCGATGGCGGCGGGCAACGTAGTCAATGTTCCGCGGCGTCGGGCGCAGGCCCCAGGCTTTGTGCTCCACAGTCTGTCGGCGGTCGACAGCCGCCTCGGTCGAGCGGCCTGGAAACAGTACACGACGACGCGCTCGGGCGCTCGATTCCACGTCGGCCTCTACGATGTTGCCAGCGGCGAGCTGTTGGCGCTCGTGCAGGCGAACCGTTTGGGACAGCTTAGAACCGGCGCGATGAGCGCCGTGGCTGCTCGGCGGCTGGCTCCGCCGGACGGTTTAGGCACGGTGGCTCTCATTGGCTGCGGCTGGCAAGCGGAAAGCCAGCTCGAGTGCCTGGCCAAGATCGCTCCGACCAGCGACTTCCGCGTCTACTGCCGTAATGCCGATCGCCGCGCTCAGTTTGCTAGAAGAATATGCGAGCGACTCCAGCGCCAAGTCACACCGGCCGACACGGCCGAAAGCTGCGTTCGCGGCGCGCGGACGTTGGTGACGATGACCAATGCGCGGGAGCCGGTCGTGGAAGAGGCATGGCTCGACGACTGCCGCCTGATCTTGGCCGCCGGATCGAACCAACCGCGCAACGCTGAGCTGCCTGCGAGCGTCGTCCGGCGGGCCGTTCGCATCGTCGTCGACGATGTCGAAGGCTGCCGCAACGAAGCGGGCGACCTGATTCGCGCCGCCTCCGAGCTGACCAATCCGGAAAGCTTGTGGCAACGCGTCGAGTCGCTGGCGAGCGCCATGGCCTCGGATGATGAGCCAATGCAATCGCCTCAGTGGACGTTGTTCAAGAGCGTCGGCATGGCGGCTTCCGATCTGGCGATGGCGAGCCTCATCTACGACCGGGCGTGCGAAAGGGACATCGGCAGCCGCATCGAGCTGTAAGCCCGTTTTTTACCGCGGAGACGCGGAGGGGCGGAGGCGCGGAGAAGCATCAACGCAGGCCTCGGCGGTTGGCTGAATAATTGCCGTGGCGAGCTTATACTCTACGGTACGTACCCACTACGCCTGCTCACTCTTACCCTCCCCCAAAATAACATGCCATTACTCAAAACCGCGCTTGAGCGCTTCTCGTCTCTACGTAGCACCGCATTGCGAACCGGATCGCTCCGCGCGTCGCTCCTGGCAGCCCTGCTGGCGCTCGCCCTGCCTTGCGGGCTCGTCCGATTCGATTCAGCCAGCGCCGCCGAACCGACGCGGGCTGCGGCGAGTGCCAAAAACGCCTGGCACGAATTCCGGGGCGACGCTCAGGACGGCACTGCGCTCGATCAGCATCCGCCGCTGGAGTGGGGCGAAGACAAGAACATGCAGTGGAAAGCGGCCATCCACGGCCGCGGCTGGTCTTCGCCCGTGGTGGCCGACAACGAAATCTGGCTGACGACCGCCACCGAAGACGGCCTCAAAATGTACGCGGTGTGCGTGGCTTTGGATGCGGGCAAGATCGTGCACGACCTGCTGATCTTCGAAAACGAAAAAGTGCAGCCCGACTTCCATGTGACCAACAGCTATGCCTCGCCCACCCCGGTGCTCGATGACCAGCACGCCTATGTGCACTTTGGCGCCTACGGCACGGCTTGTCTCGACCGAGCCACGGGCAAGGTGCTCTGGCAGCGACGCGATCTGCCGTGCAATCACTTCCGCGGCCCGGGCAGCTCGCCGATCCTGTATCGCGACCTGCTGATCTTTCACATGGACGGCTTCGATTACCAATACGTCGTCGCCCTCAACAAGAGGACCGGCGAGACGGTGTGGAAGCGCGATCGCGACATCGAATACGGCACCGATAACGGCGATTACTTCAAAGCCTATTCGACTCCGCTGGTAATCAACGTCGGCGGCCAAGACCAGTTAGTCAGCAGCACGAGCAAAGCGACCGTGGTGCTCGATCCGCTGACCGGCGAAGAAATCTGGCGCGTGCGGTACAACGAGTTCTCTGCAACCGCTCGGCCGCTGTTCGACGGCAAGCGGCTGTATATCAACACCGGCTTTGGCAAGGCGCAGTTGCTGTGCGTCGAGGCCGACGGCAAGGGGGATGTCACTGATTCGAAGATCCTGTGGGCTCAGAAGCGCGGCATCGGTTCCAAGCCCAGCCAGATTCTCGTAGGCGACCGCTTGTTCTCAGTCAGCGACGATGGAGTGCTGACGCGCATCGACACCCAGACCGGCGAGATCGCCTGGCAAAAGCGGGTCGGCGGCAACTTCAGTTCATCGCTCGTCGCCACCCGCGAACATTTCTTTGCCTTCGATCACGACGGCAAGAGCTATGCGTTTACCGTCGCCGACGAGCCCGAGCTCGTCAGCGAAAACACGCTCCCCGACGGCTGCCGCTCCTCGCCCGCCATCGTCGACGACAGCCTCATCGTCCGCACGATCACGCATCTGTATCGCTTCAAGAGCAAGTGATTTGAACTCCCTCCGCGCTCTCCGCGTCCTCCGCGGTTAAAAATCGGAATCATCGAGCTGGTACTGCTTGAGCCGTTTGCGGACGGTCGCTCGGTGCCAGCCGAGTTGTTGGGCCAAGGCGCTCTTGTTGCCATGGTTCTTCTCGAGCAGGAAGCGCAGCACCGGCGGTTCGATGATGGCCAGCAGTTTCTCGTACAAATTCGTGCCCCCGCCGGGCGACTTGGCGGCCTGCTCGAGCCACGCGTGCACCAGTTCGCCAAGCTTGGCGGCCAGGACCGCTTCTTGATCCCCGCTGCGCGCCGCCGCAGCTTGCGAAGTGAGGCCCGTAGCGATTGCCGATGGGATTGCTGTTCCCGCTCCGCCGTAAGAAGCTGCCAGCGGCAAGTGCTCGACGCGCAGCGGCCGGCCGCGCGACATCAGCAGCGCATGCTCGACGGCGTTGCGAAGTTCGCGGACGTTGCCGCGCCATGGCCGTGACTTGAGCGCCGCCACGAATTCATCGGTGAGCAGCGAGTGAGGATCGTCCGCCCCGAGCCGCTTCAAAAAATGCGCGGCGAGCAATTCGACATCGTCGATGCGTTCGCGCAAAGGTGGCAAGTGAATATGCATGCCAGCCAAGCGAAAGTACAGGTCTTCGCGGAAGCGTCCTTCTTCGATCGCGCGGAACAGATCGCGATTGGTGGCCGAGATGATCCGTGCATCGCAGCTTCGCGGCGTCGTGTCGCCGACCGGCGTATACTGCCGCAGCTCAATGACGCGCAGCAGTTTGATCTGCTGTTCAACCGGCAGATCACCGATCTCGTCGAGCAAGATCGTGCCGCCGTCGACGCGCCCGAAAACTCCTTCGCGCGTATCGTGAGCTCCGGTGAACGCTCCCTTCACGTGCCCGAACATCTCGCTCTCAAAGAGCGCGGGGCTGAGCGCGATGGGAGCGATCGGGATATACGGCCGGGCGGCGCGGTTGCTGTGCTGGTGAATCCAGTGAGCCACGAGTTCTTTGCCGGTGCCACTTTCGCCGGTGATCAGCACGGGCAAATCGCTGGCGCTGGCTAGAGCGATCTGCTTGAACAAAGCCTGCATGACCGGCGTGCGGCCGAGCAGTTCGCGACTGACCTCGGCTTCGGCGTCTTGGACTGGCGGCCGCGCATGCTCCCCCTCTTGCAGCATGCGCTTGACGACGCCCGCCACTTGATCGAGGTCGAACGGCTTGGCGAGATAATCGACGCCCGGATGCCGCATCACGTGCACGGCGATGTCGAGCTCTCCGAATGCGGTCATGATGACGATCGGCAAGCCCGCATGTTTTTCGCGAACCCGGTCGAGCGTTTCCAAGCCGCTCATGCCGGGCAAGCGCACGTCCATCAGCAACAGATCGGGCTCGTGGTCCGCGATCGAGCCGATCGCCGCTTCGCCGCTCGAGGCGATCGACACGTGGTGCCCCTCGCGCTCGAGCAGCTGCTTTATGCCCCAGCAAATCGCTGGTTCGTCATCGACGACGAGAATGTCGGACATCGTTTTCCGTTGCTACTTCTTATCCGACTGCTCGAGCTCGCTTTGGATTTTCGCGGTGATCTTGTCCCACTCGCCGACCAGCCGCTTGAGCGTGTCGGGCTGGTCGCTCGCCAGATCGTGCGTCTCGCAGCGATCGGTGCTCAGATCGTACAGCTGCCAAGGTTCCTCTTTCGCTGCAACCACCTTCCACTTGCCGTCGCGCAAG
>JBQCEI010000850.1:0-5474 GCA_051960375.1 Aureliella sp.
CCACGCGATAGATGCCGCCGGTCGTGCCGCGGCCGCCGGTGCAGAAGTACAAGCTGCCGTCTTTGCTGACCGCCAGATCGGTGACGTTGAGAGGTTGGCCTTGCAGGAACACTTCGGCCTGGGCCTGGTGCCCGGCTCCGCTGGGCTGCAGCTTCACCGACAGAATGCGACCTTCCGACCAGTCGGCCAAAAAGAGGCAGCCGTGGTAGCGCTGCGGAAAAGCATAGTGGTCGTAGCATACCGCTCCGGTCGGCGAACCGCGTCCGGTCTCAAGCAGTGTCGGCAAGCGATCGACATAGTAGCTGGGCCACTGCGCCCAACCGCTGCGCCAACCGTATTCGCCACCTTCGACGATTTCATACAAGCTCGTCGGCCGGTACCACGATGCACCGACGTCCGATTCCATGTCGCTGTCGTGAACCAGCAGCGTGCCGTCGGTGTGGAACACCAGATCGTAGGCATTGCGCAAACCGCCGGCGACGATCTCGACCCGCTTGCCTTCCAGATCGGTGCGGATCACCGCGCCGCCGGGAGCCTTGACGCCCACAGCGTGTCCGCCTGGATCTTCCATGCGCGGCGTGACCAGATCGCCTTCGTAGTAATGTTGATAAGGGCTCGTGGCCGCATACTTGCCGTCGTACTGAGTGTGATTGCCCAAGACGCAGTAGATCATCCCTTCGGGTCCGAGCGTCAGGCCGTGAGCCGCGTGTTCGCCGCTGGGACCTTTGAAGCCTATGAGGCGATCGGCTTTCTCGAGCGAGCCGTTGCGGTCATCGTCGCGCAGGCGATAGATGCCTGCACCTTGAGGTCCTTCGCCCGTTACATAGACGTCGCCGTTGAGCGGCAGGATGCCTTGGATGTTCTTGACCAGTTCGCAGTAAGGCCGCACTTTGTCGACTTTGTCGTCGCGATCGGTGTCATAGATCAGCAGCAGCGGGCCGCCTTCCTGCGCAGCGATGATGTGCCCGAATTCATTGATCGCCATCGCCACCAGCGAACCGGTTTGCTCGTTGCCGAGCAGCTCTTGCACGGCGAACTCCGAATCGACGCGAAAGCGTTCGCTCTCGCTAGTTTCTTCCTGGGCGACTTCTTCGCGCCGGTCCCACGGAGCCGTCTCGCCGAGCGGGCCGAACTCTTGAGCCGGCAGCCACCGCGCATCGTTGAAGTTGAGCGATTGCCACTGCGGCACCGCGTCGAGCGCCGTGCGCCAGGTATTGTCGGTCGAGAAGCTGAGCCAATTGCCGCCGACCGGTTTGACCAGCACGCGAGCGGTCAAAGCCGCCGGCCCCTCGGCCACGTTGGTGACGCGGACGCTGATGACGTTCTTGCCGATCGTCAACAGCCGCGAGACATCATAGTTTTCCATCTGGCGGATCGATTGTCCCGCCCCGAGCCGACGCCCGTTGATCCACAGTTCGTAGCGGTCGTCGGAGGTGATCGTGATCGTCGCCTGCTCGACCGCCGTCACTTGAAACGTCTTGCGGAAATAGCAGTCGCCGGCCGGCGCGGTCCCGCGCGGATGCTCGGGCGTCCAGATCCACTGGGCATCCTTGGCCGAGCAGCGGCCCGCGGCCATGCAGCTCAGCGCCAAGGCCATGAGAGCTATGAAAATGCGCGAGCTTCGTGTCGGCCCATGAGCGATGAGATCCGTTAGCGCTAACACTTTTGCGTCCCTGCAAGAAGTTTCGGGCAATCGATTTTTCAGGCTTACCGGGGCGTGATAGTCAATACCCCGCCCCCCGGTCAATCCCAATCGGCACCCACCTCGTTCCCAGGCTCCGCCTGGGAACGCACCGTCTTGGAGGCTCCGCCTCCCCAGAACCTGCCGAGAAGGCCCGCCTGCTTGCCGGGTTCTGCGAGGCGGAGCCTCGGGGACATTGCGTTCCCAGGCGGAGCCGGGGACCGAGGAGGGGAGGCATCAAGGCAGCAGCCAGCGGAGGTTGGCGCGGGCCCAGTCAGCGCCGCGGGCGGCGAGTGTTTTAGGCGGTACGACAAAAGCGGCTTGCACCTGCGCGTTGACGAACGCGGTTCGCCCGTCGAAGGCACTGGCTGGCAGCGGCACGATCGCGGCATAGCCGGCGGTGGTTGACGCGCGGCTCTGCACCGGGCTTTGCGCCAAAGAGCCACCCACGCTCTGCGATTGGCCTGCTGTCCCATGTTCGCGCTCGCTCGCTTCGGCGATCAAACGGGCGACGCTGTCGAGCTGGTCCAGCCGCACGACGGCTGCCACGCGGCACGGCACGACGGCGCTGCCCGCGGCCGGGATGTGCACGCGCACCGGCGTGCCTGCCGAAATGCCTTGCAGTTGCTCAGCGTCCACTGGCAACACCGCGATTTGTTCTTGACTGCAGACGGCGCCGAGCATCGTGCCGGTCGGAACATAGCGGCCGAGCTGCTCGGCCCTGAGCCACAGCTGCGTTTCGTGCTCGATGGGGCGATTGTCGATATCCAGCAGCGCTGCAGCCGGCAAGCTCATCAAGCGCCCGCTCAACGTCGAGCGCACCGAAAGTTCTTCGACGGCCGACCGCGCATGTTCGGCTTGGCGCTGGGCGGCCTGGGCCGCGGTTTCCAGTGCGGTGAGATCGATGGTGGGCGGCTGGGCAAAGTAGCGTTGCCTCCGGACCGAGACCAACTGCAAGCGCGCTTTTTCTGCCGAGCCGGCTGCTTCGATCGCGCGCAAACGCGGCTGCTCGTCGTCGAGCTCGAAGACGACTTCGCCGGGCTGCACGAGTTCGCCCGGCTTTTTCAGCACGCGATGCAGCCTCGCCGCAGCCGGAGCGTAGAGCCCTTGCGTGCGCTCGGGCTGAATCCAGCCGACTGCATGTTGGCGACACGGCAGCGGCACCGCACAGACGACCAGGACAACCGCTGCCGCCAGCGCCGCCAAACGCACGCGAACTCGCCAATTGCCCGCTGTCCGCATCAAGTTCTGCGATAGTTTCATGGCCGGAATCACCCACCAACCGAAGAGCAAAATGACGGCGAGGATGCGACCGATCCACGCCAGTTGCCAAGCGGAATACAACGCGATCAAAACGGTCGCCATCATCAGCGACAGACTCAGGCGATACGCGAGGCTCGCCAGCGCATAAGCGGCTAGCGCGCCGCGCCGCCAAGGGCTGAGCGTGCGATTCTCCGAGCGCGGCGCGCGTGCACCGAGCAGTCCGCGATGCACGATTGCGAGCAGAGACGCATCGGCTCGCACGCGCAAGTTGGGCTCGTCGAGAGCATCGCTGAGAATGTAATAACCATCGAAGCGCATCAGCGGATTGGCATTGATCAGCAGCGTGCTGATCGAACAGACGACCATCGTCTGCAGGGCCAGCGTGTTGACTGGGCCATAGTCAGTCGCCAACCACACGATCGCCGCCAGCGTCGCAATGATTAGTTCCGCATACATGCCGCCAGCCGCGACGGCGGCTCGCTGCAGGCGGCTCGGCAGTCGCCAGCTTTCGGTCACGTCGCAGTACACGCACGGCGTGCCGAGCATGAAGATGACGCCGATGTCGGGACAGCGGCCGCCGTGCCGCGTGAGCACCAGTGCATGACCCAGTTCGTGCAGGGCCCGCGTGAGCAGAAACACGATAAATAAACTGGTGCCGCTGGCCGGGCGCATCAGCCATTGCCATAGCTGGGCTTGGTCGACCAGGCGCGAGAAATCGGCCAACACGAGCAGCCCGATCAAGGTTGTCAGCGTTAGCCAGACTCGCACCGCGGAGGCTGAAAAGAAGCAATCGGTATGCGGCGCCAGCCACCGCAGCAGGTGCTCGGGATTCACGCCGCGCACGCGCCACGAGACGCTGTTGGACAGCGATTTGAGCCAGCGAGTAAGAACGCCGGGGCGAGGCTGCGCGTGCGGCAGCCGGCCGGCGGCATCGACCGGCCGGGCAAGCCCACGAGCGATCAGCAGCTCGGCCATCGCTTGGAGCTCGGCCAGCGAGATCGGCGGCTGCGATGCATCTCTTTGGCAATCGCTGGCAATCGTGCGAAGCGAGCGCTTGCCGTCGAACTGCTCGAACAGCCAGCGTTCGGTCGGTCCGCAGCGGTAGCACGTCCGAGCAATCGGATCAAAGGCGCTCCAGCCCGCGCTGCCAGAGCCCGACTGCGACTGGAGTCGCTGCCAGGCAATATCGCGCCGCGAGCGCAACACACTCTCCGGTGACACGGCCGTCTCCCTACCTACCGCTCGCTCTTGCCAAGATGGTCGCTGCTGCGGATGGTAGAGGAATTGTGCCGCTGTCCCTAGATCGATTTGGGACAAGAAGTTTTTACCGCGGAGGACGCGGAGATCGCGGAGGGCTGTTAGCCGAGTTCGCTTTCGGCGATGTCTCCGATGTTTTCTTCTTCTGCTGCTTGAGCCCGCTTCTGCTCGGCCAGTGCGCCGGCTGCTCGCCAGCGGTCGGCGATGAAGGTGTCCATCAGCAACTGGCCGACGTGGTAGGCGACCATCGGGATGATGCTGACGCCGCTGTCGATCGCCATCTTCAGCCCGATCATGAGCGTCTTCTGGCTGCCGGAAATCGCCACGCCGATCTGTTGCGGCCGGGCGATGCCGGTGCGAGCGGCGACTTGCCAGCCGAGGGCCATCGACAGCAGATGGACCACTGCGACGAGGATGACGGTCCAGAGCACTTCGCCGACGCCCGCCGACGGAACGGCCGCGGCAGCTTGGCCCGCCTCAACTTGACTAGACGCAGGCTGACCGGCCTGCATGTGTTGGCCCATCTGGATCGCGCCGAGCAAAACCATGTACAGAATGCCGATCTGGCACGTCAGCGCGAGCGACAGCTTGTGGCGCTCAGACCAGGCTGCGACCGGCCGGCTCAGCCGCAGCGATTGCGCGACCGCCATTGGCACGAGCACCATCAGGAACAGTTCCCAGATCAACGGACCGACTTGGAGGTCGACGCGCTGCCCCAGCAGTGCCACCAGCCACAGCGGCGTAACGACCACGCAAGAGAGATTGGTGATCAGCGTGACCAGGATCGCCACCGTATCGTCCCCTCCGCCGCGCCGCGTCCAGACCGCAGCCGAGGCGAGCGTGCAAGGAATGCAAGCCGCCACGATCAGGCCGCCGCCGAGGTAATGCGGCAAGGTGGCGGCCGCTGCGAACGCCATCAGCGGAATGATGCCCATGTTAATGATCGAAGCCAACAGGGATGGCCAAGGCCGCGCCAGCGACTGCCGGATGAGTTCAAAGGGAATCGGCAGCGCCATCAGCCCCATGACCAGGCACACGATCAGCGTCCGCACGGCGGCGAAGCGGTTCAGCGGCGCCAGCCAGTTGGCCCCCAACACGCCCAGCGGCAACAGAATCAACAGGGCCACGATAAACCTGTGCCGGGCCAGACACGACGGCGGTCTTTTTTGTGGTGATGCCAATTCCGGTCGCCTGTGTTCCCTATCGGGTTTAGGGTCTGCGGTTAAAATGAACATCCTAAACCCGATCGCCCCCTTTCAGAACCCGAGATATT
>JBQCEI010000851.1:0-2459 GCA_051960375.1 Aureliella sp.
AGCGTATCGGCTCGCAGATGCAATCCGAAGTGCGTTTGAATGCACTGCTGTCGCGGAATGCCCAGCAGCTCGAGCACGCGCTGCTGATAGCGGTTCTGGCAGTCGACCACATACCAGTCGGCAGTCAGGCCGGCACTGCGCATCAGCAGGATGCGAGGAGCCACCTCGAGCATCCAGTGATAGTAGTTGTGGCACCACGGATTGTTCAGCACGACGGCTGTACCCGGGGCATAGCACGGAGCCGGAATCCTCGTGCGATTGCGCAGATCGCCTTGCCAGCGATAGCGCCAGTACAGCGGATTGAGTCGCCCCAGCGGCAGCTTGCGAATGAACGACGCGTCGGGATGATAGTAACCCCACTCGGCGACGAGCGTATTGTCGGGTCCGAGCAAGCTCGAATGCCGCCCGACGGCGCCGCCGTTGACGAAGCTCGCCACGGTGAGCCGCTGAACCGGATGGGCCTCGGCCACGCGCACGTCCAACTGTCCGCGATGAATCGTGCGAAACGGAATCGCACCCCAGTCGTGTTCCAGTCCGAGGTCCGCGATCTGCACCTGATCGGGATATTGCCGAGCAAGCTCTTCAGCCGGAGCCACCTGCGCCGGCGGCGCGGCTCCGCCGAGGCAAAGAGCCGCGCGGTCGAGCGGGACGAGATACTTCGAATGCCGCCAAAATTTTTCGGTGCGGCGATAAGGTCGGGCGAACTGCGGATCGAACAATTCTTGCAAACTCCGGTGCTCAGCCAGCCTTTAGTGAGCGATAGAGTAGTGATTACTGAACGCATCCTCCCGCCACAAGGGCATTTATTTCTGCGCAGCTCCGCGATCTTTGCGCCTCCGCGGTAAAACTCGCTTTGACCGAAACTGGTGTACCGCCAATCGCCGGAATCCTTATAATTTGCCTACTTTGTCTCAGGATGTTGTTCGTAGGGAGTAACGCCGTGTCCGTAGCCGCGCCAGTATCCGGCCCGAAAACCAAGCCCGCCATCACTGGGTCGATCCGGGTGTACAACACCTTGACGCGCCAGAAGGAACCATTCGAAACGGTCGAGCCGGGCAAGGTGGGAATGTATCTGTGCGGCCCGACGGTTTATGCCGAAGCCCACATCGGCCACATGGTCGGCCCGGTCATCTTCGACACGATCAAGCGCTATCTGGTCTACTGCGGTTACGAAGTCGTGTGGGTGGTCAACATCACCGACGTCGATGACAAGCTGATCGCGGCCAGCAACCGCCGCGGCATCTCGATGTTCCAATTGGCCACCGAAATGACGGCCGACTATCTGGCCAACCTGCGCGCCCTGGGTGTCACGCAAATCGATCGCCTGCCGCGGGCGACCGACAACATGGATGAAATCATTCAGTTCATCGAAGAACTGATCGAGCGCGGCTTTGCGTATGCCAGCGATGGCGACGTGTTCTTCGATGTCGCTCGCGATCCGCAGTACGGCCAACTGAGCAACCGCTCGGTCGACAGCCAACAAGGCGAAGGAGGCGAAGCGGCCTCCAAGAAGCGATCCTCCGGCGACTTCGCTCTCTGGAAATCGGCCAAGCCCGGCGAGCCCTCCTGGGAAAGCCCTTGGGGTCGCGGCCGGCCGGGCTGGCACATCGAATGTTCCGCGATGAGCCGCCGCTTGCTCGGCAAGACTTTCGATATCCACGGCGGTGGACTGGATCTGGTCTTCCCGCATCATGAAAACGAATTGGCGCAGAGCCGTTGCTGCCACGGTCAACCGATGGTGCGCTACTGGATGCACAACGGACTCATGCGCGCTGGAAACGCAGCCGGCAAAGTCGGCGGTCGCGCTACGCGCACCGAAGACAACGCCGCCGCGGAAGCCGCGCCGGAAGCCACTGCCGAGGCCGACGTATCGAGCAAGATCAGCCGCAGCAAAGGGGCTGGCGGCTTGGCCGAACAAATCGAAAAGTTGACCGGCGAGCGCATCCGGTTCTTCTTGCTTCGCAGCCACTATCGCTCGACGATCGTCTTCAACGATGAAGCGTTGGAAGAGGCCGGTCAGGCACTCAGCGCTTTCTATCGCTTGATCCAGCGCTTCGAGCGCATCAGCGGGCGGCCGTTCTATCCGCAACTGGTCGACGGCAACATGGACGAAGTTGAGTATGCGCAGCGCCGCGCCGAGGGCGACCAGCGCATCGCACAGGCCCCGGCTTCGCCGCTGATGGAAGAAGTCGCCGCTCTACGCCGCTCGTTCCTGGAGAAGATGGACGACGACTTCAACACGGGCGGCGCGGTCAGCGATTTGTTCGAAATGGCCCGCGCGATCAACCGGCACATCGAAGAACAAAAGCTCGAAGAAACTGCCAAGCGCACGCCGGCCAATCTCGAAATCTTGCGAGCTGCCATGTCGGTGCTCCGCGAACCAGGCGCGATCCTCGGGCTGTTCATCAAGCCGCCCAAGAAGACGGGCGACGAAGGGAGCGGCAAGCTGGTCGACGATC
>JBQCEI010000852.1:0-5295 GCA_051960375.1 Aureliella sp.
GATCGTCTCGCTGCTCTTCAACGGCAAGTCCGCCGAGGAAATTCTCGCGACCGACTTCCGCCAACCGTTCAAGCAACTGGGACTGGAAGCGCATCTGGTGCCGCAGCGCCGCAACGGACTGTTCGCCATGGTCGAGCGCGTGCGCAGGTTGGCTAAAGCGTTCGCCTCCGGTGAGACGTTCGCGCCTCCAGCCGCTGCTGAGACAACGCAGCCTGATGCCTTGAGCGCTTCGGTCCCGTCCGTAAGCCCGCAGCGTGCAGTGAGTGCTCCAGCAAGCGATGGCCGCGGGGCGGCGCGAAGCCGCCCTGCCCCGTCGCCGGCGGCTGCGTTCGATGTCGAAGCGGTGCGGGGGAAGTTTCCGGCGCTGCAACATTTCAACAGCGCCGGGCGACCGATCGTGTATCTCGATTCGGCTGCATCGGCTCAAAAGCCGCAAGCGGTCATCGATAAAGAAGTTGAAGTCTACGAGCAGTACTACGCCAACGCTTATCGCGGCGTGTACCGCTTCGGCGATCGGATCAGTCGCGAACTGGAGCAGGTGCGCCAGCGCATCGCCGATTACATCGGTGCCGAGAGCTCCGAACTGGTCTTCTTTACCGCCGGCACGACGATGGGGATGAATCTGGTCGCCAACGCTTGGGGACGCAAGTTCCTGCGCAAGGGCGATGAGGTGCTGCTGACGCTGTCCGAACACCACGCCAACATCGTCCCCTGGCAGTGGGTCGCTCAGCAGACCGGCGCCAGCGTCCGCTTTGCGCCGCTGACCGAACAAGGTGAGCTCGATCTGGACGCGTTCGACGCGATGGTCAATGAGCGGACGCGAGTGATCTCTGTGTCCGGCGTCTCGAATGTGCTCGGCACCATCACGCCGCTGGAGCACTTGAGCGCAGCGGCCCGGCGCGTCGGGGCGATCTTTGTCGTCGACGGGGCTCAAAGCGTCCCGCACGTTCCGATCGACGTGGTGCGCCAGCACGTCGACTTCCTGGCCTTCTCGGGGCACAAGCTGTACGGGCCATCGGGCGTCGGCGCTTGCTACGGCCGACGAGAGTTGCTCGAATCGATGGACCCGTTTTTGTGCGGCGGCCACATGATCTCGAGCGTCGACGTGCACGGTTTCAAAACCGCGCCAGTGCCGGCCAAGTTCGAAGCCGGCACGCTGGCCATCGCGCAGGCGATCGCGCTTGGCACGGCAATCGAGTTCGTCCAGCAACTAACGCTTGAGGCGATTCATGCGCACGAACAGCAGTTGCTCGCCTACGCGCTTGAGCGACTGGTAACGGTACCGGGCATTCGCATGTACGGTCCGCGGCATACCGACCGCGTCGCGATCATTCCGTTTACGATCGACGGCGCCGCAGCTCAAGACATCGCCAGCTTGCTCGACGTTCACGGCGTATGCGTCCGCCACGGCCATCACTGCACGATGCCGCTGCACGATTGGCTCGGCGTCCCAGCGACGATCCGAGCGTCGTTTGCTCTCTACAACACCACGGCCGACGTCGATGCGCTGGTCGAAGGGTTACTCTCTGCCCGCGAGGTTTTGAAGCTGCGCTAGCCTTCGCTCGTTCCCAGGCTCTGCCTGGGAACGCAATGTCTTCGAGGCTCTGCCTCGCCGCACCCGGCAAGCAGCCCAGCCAAATTGCATGCCTCAGTGGCAGGTTCTAGCAGGCAGAGCCTGCAAGACAGTGCGTTCCCAGGCGGAGCCTGGGAACGAGTGAGTGACTTACTCGTGATAGCCGATGGTGACGAGTAGGCACGGGCCGCCGGCGATGACGTCGAGGCCGTGTTCGCGGGCTGTCAGGATGGCTTGTTCGCTCTCGGCGCCGGGTTGCATCCAGACCGAACGCACGCCGCGCTCGATGGCCTCTGCCACGATCGTCTCGGTTACTTTGGGCGGCGTGACGATCGACAGACTCTCGACCTGCCCAGGCACTTCGGCCAGCGACTTATACGTCGGCACGCCTTCGACGTTGGTCGCCGTCGGATGGATGCCGACGACATTCTTGCCGTGCTGTTTGAGGGCTCGCAGGCATTTGTTGCCGTACTTCTCGCGATTGGGCGATGCGCCGGCTACGGCGAAATGCTCGGCGGATAGGAAACGTTTGATTTCGGCTTCAAGCATGGCGAGCCTTGGCTTTCGAAGACTGTAATTCTTGTGCTCTTCTTGTAACCCGACGCGTAAGCGAGGGACGAACCCGCCACGGAGGCCAACAATCCATCGTTCATGTGCAAAGGTTGAGCGTATCTTCGCTCCGGCCCCTCACCCCCCGGCCCCCTCTCCCCGAAGCGGGGCGAGGGGGGGGCAAGAAATGCGACGCTGCTCTCCCCATTTGATCTCCAGGCAGCCGTAATGAAACCCGCTCAAGGCGTTAACTCCTGTGTCGCAGGCTGGCACATGATGTCGCGCATCTGTTGCAGGATGATGGGCAAATAGATGATGCCTGAATAATGCGTCGCCAGCAGTTTGCTGTGATGCGACTCGTCGAGGCCCGCTGCCTTGGCGAGCATGTCGGAGTTTTCGATCGGTACCACGTCGTCGAACTGACCCGAGAACATCCAGGTGCGCTCGGGGTCGATGCGGTGTGCTAAGCGCAGCGGTTCGATCGAGCGGAGCATCTGCTTGATCGAGGCATCGTCGACGCCTTTCTCTTGCAGTTCGTTGCGGAGCTTGGCTGCGTCTTGCTTGCCGGCCATCAGAATGCCGTACAGGTCGCCGCCGGCCAGGAAGATGATCACGCGGTGAAAACCGCGATCCAGTCCCGCCGTGGTCGCCGTGACGAAACCGCCGAGGCTCGTCCCTTGCAGCGAAATGCGGGTCGCGTCGACTTGCGGAATCGCAGCGACGGCGTCGCGGGCGCGGCGGACGTCGGCGATCGCTTGCTGCAGCGCGGCCAAGAGTCGATCGCCTTTGGGCTTGTTGGTAGCCGTGCGGCGCACGCCATAGTACGGCAACTCGATCATGAACGCGTGCATGCCGTGCTGGCGCAAGCCCTGCGCGATCAATCGCCCGACCGTCATGCTGCTGCCCGATTCGTGGACGATCACCGCCGCCGGGGCATACAAAACGTTGCCCGCGTCATCTTTGGCCTGATACCACTCGAGGGCGACCGTATCGTTGGTGGCATCGCCGCTGGGACGCGCCGATGGAAACCGCACCAGCCAATCGCCGCGACCGGCCGGCGGCTTTTCGAACGCAACATCGAAGCTTTCCGGTTGCCAACAAAGGCCGTCGAGGCATTGTTTCGAATCGGCGAGCGGTTCTTCGGCAGGTGAAAGCGTATCGTGGGCTTTGAGGCGTGTGGCCGTGCTCACAGTCTCTGCAGCGGCAGCTGGCGCATCGATCGATCGCACCAGTTCGTTCAAGTCGAGCCGCACGTAGGGACGCTCGGCGGCCGGATGTTCGTGGTCGGCGTTGGCGATGTAGAGCACGCCATCCTCCGGCACGAAGAGCACGTTGTGCAAATTGGTCGACATGGCGACGGGCCGGCACATGAGCCACTGGCCAGCCGTAGCATCGATCTGGCCATAGCGCGCCTTCACGCGTTTGCGAAGCTCTGCGAGCCGCGAGCCAGCGCTGAGCACGACTGCGTCTTCGATTCCGTCGCCCAAGCGCGGATCGGACTGGCCGGGCTCGACGAATTCAAGCTGCTCGGGAGTCGCTGCGACGCCGACCGCCGAGCGCTCCTCGCCGTCGGCGAAGACGTAATAGTATTCGCACGTTCGCGGGCTCTCTTGCCAGAGCTGCTTGACCTCGGCAAGCGAGCGACATTCCTCGAGCGCTCGCCGCATGAGCGTCGCCATCGGAACGCCGTCCCATTTGCCTTTGCCTTCGCCCCCCATTTCGCCGAGCGAAATCTTTTCCGCGTTCATCCCGCTGACGCTGCCGATGAAGCCCGCGTAGCCGACGTTGGCAAACGGGATGTAACCATCGACCGAAACGATGAACGTCGTCGCTGAATCTTGCAGGCCGATCGCGGTCATGTAGTCGAGCACGCGACCGTGATAGAGCTTGCCATCCTTGGTGGCTTTGCCGAACAGGGCAAAACCCGAGCAGTGGAAGAGCTCGGGAAACACGTTGATCGCTTCAACGAGCTCGACGTCGAGCTCGAGGCTTCGCGCCATGGCCCGCGTCTCGACGAGATGCCGCTCGGGAATGTGCGGCGCCAAGCGCGCATACGCCGCTTCGAGGTCTTCGCGGAACCAGCGGCCGCTGGCGACCGTTTGCACGGTGCCGAACAGATAGAGCACTGAGTCGATGCAGCGCGTGGTTTCTTCTTGGAGCAATTGGCCATGCGCGGTGCCAATCTCTTCAGGAGTGCCGTGCAGCAGCACAACGCGCTGGCCATCGATCCATCGCAGCTCGCCATGCTCCACGCGCTCAGCGACTGCCGCGGGCGAGGTCAAGCTGCGCGACGGAGCCAGCACTTCGCACGCGCGGCGAATGCCCCGCGCCAGTTGCCTTTCAATTTCTTGGCGAGGCAACTGCTTGACCGTTAGTTCGGACCACTCGGTCGCACTGCGCATCGTTTCCGGTGGCAGCCCAAGCTTTAATTCCAAGTGCGTGCCATCGATCGCTCCGACGACGTGGCGAGCGTTCTCGCTGAATGCAACTCGCGTGGCGTCACCTCGCGTCCACGTGTGCGACGCAGCCGAGTCGCTTAGATCGGTCACGCCCAGCAGCGTGTTGGCCAAATCCTCCGCCGACGCGGTGAGCAGCAAGTCGCGGTAGAAGCTCAGCCCCGAATCGCGGCCGACCAGCCGCTCGAGAATTCCTTCGGGTGCCAAGTGATCGGCCGGGTCGGCCTCGCCTTGGCCGACGAACACGACCTTGTGCTTGGGCAGCGCCATGGCGATCGCGCCGGCCCGACGTCGGATCTCGACCGCATATTTTGCGTGCTCGATTTCGATGTCGATCGCCTGGTCGTCGTAGCGATCGATGCGAAAGCGAATTGGCTGCGGCTGGCCGTCGATGACGGGACTCGCTTGGCCGATGATCGAAAAGCGATGGTTGCGGCCGACCAGGCAGTCGAGCCACGGGGCGAGATCCTCGCTTAGTCGCGCCGCCGGATCATCGGCTGCCCGCGAAGTGATCGGCCAACTACTGCAGAAGAGAACGAGCGCCAGCAAGGCGAGCGATGTCAACCTCATGTTTCCACCTTATAGTTTTACCGCGGAGGACGCCGAGAGCGCGGAGGCGAATGATTTGGCTACAACCCCCACACCGCGCCAACGCGGTAAAATATTTTATAACCTAATTTTAAGACACGGTGAATATCTTAAGATTTTATGCTGCTG
>JBQCEI010000853.1:0-3450 GCA_051960375.1 Aureliella sp.
GGCAGCAAGGCTCCCGAACGCCACAGCGAATTCGATTCGTACTCCGATTTCCAAACTCCCGGCGGGTTCTAAAAGCGCATTCTCCTTTTTACCGCGGAGGACGCGGAGAGCGCGGAGAAGCGAAAGATTTCTCAGCGCTCTCCGCGACTCCGCGGTAAACTGGCGGTCAGGGAGAATGACTATGCGAGCTTCACGACGCACTTTTCTGCAGCGGGCTGGCGGCGGATTGGGTTGGCTGGGCCTAGCAAGCTTGCTGGCCGGTCAAGAGCGCAGAGCGTGCGCGGCTGAATCGACTCCGCAGCCGCATTTCCAGCCGCGCGTGCGCCGCCTCATCTGGCTGTTCATGCATGGCGGCCCGAGCCACATCGACTTGTTCGATCCCAAGCCCGAACTCGCGCGGCTCGACGGCCAGCCGCTGCCGGCGAGCTTCGGCATGGTCATGACACGCCGCAAAGTGGCGACCAATCCGCTGCTGGCACCGGTGAAGCCGATTCGGCCGCGAGGGCAATCGGGGATCGCAGTCAGCGATCTGCTGCCGCACATCGCCGAGCACGCCGACGAACTGTGCGTGCTCCGCAGCCTGCATGGCGACAGCGTCAATCATCCGCAGTCGGTCTATCAAATGAATACCGGCAGCATTCTGATGGGGCATCCGAGCGTCGGCAGCTGGGTCTCGTACGGCCTGGGCAGCGAGAACTCGGACTTGCCGGCGTTCGTCGTCTTGCCCGATCCGGGCGGCGGACTGAAAGGGGGACCGCCGGCTTGGGGCAGCGGTTATCTGCCGGCCAGCCATCAAGGCGTCACCATGCGCAGCGGCTCGCAGCCGATCCTGCATTTGAGTCCCGCTGGTTCGCTCGCAAGGGAGCAGCAGCGACGCAGCCTCGACTTCATGCAGCAGCTCAACGCCGAGCATCTGCAGCAGCGCGACGGCGATCAGGAACTCGAAGCCCGCATCGCCGCTTACGAACTTGCTTATCGCATGCAGAGCGCGGCGCCGGAGTTGGTCGATATGCGCGATGAAAGCGAGGCTACGCTGCGCATGTATGGCATCGATCAGAAGTTGACGCAGAGTTTCGGCGAACGGTGCTTGTTGGCTCGGCGGATGATCGAGCGCGGCGTGCGCTTCGTCCAGGTCTACTCGGGCGATACCAACGGCTGGGACGCGCACAGCGATGTCTTGAAAAATCATAGCTCGCTCTGCCAAGCGACCGATCAACCCGTCGCTGCCTTGCTGACCGATCTGAAGCAGCGCGGACTCTGGGACGACACGCTGGTGATCTGGAGTGGCGAGTTCGGACGCATGCCGATGAGCGAATCGGGCAAAGGCCGCGATCACAATCCGTGGGGTTACTGCCTGTGGCTTGCCGGCGGCGGCGTGAAGGCGGGCTACGTGCACGGCGCGACCGACGAGATCGGCTTGCGGGCGGTGGAAAAACCGGTGCACATTCGCAACTTCCATGCGACGTTGCTGCATCTGCTCGGTCTCGATCCGCAGGCCCTCACTTATTATCACAACGGGCTCGACGAGCGCCTCATTGGACCGACCGACGATGTCGAGATCGTGCGGGAGGTCCTCGCATGATCCACTCTAGATTGCATTGCTCGGCGGCGCTGCGGTATGCATCAGCGCTCATGCTCATGGCGGTGGTCGCACTGGGGCAAGTGCGGCAAACCGCATCGATGGCTCGCGCGGCAGAGCCGGCCGCCGACGACGAGGTGAGCGAGCCACCGATCACGGAGGGCGATCGCGAACATTGGTCGTTCCAGCCACTGCGCCGGCCCGAGCTGCCACAGTTAGAAACGAACGAAGTTGCCAGTGATGCCACTGTGCCGCAAGGTCCGATCGATCTCTTTATCATCCAGCGACTTGGCGAATTGCAGCTCGGCCTGGCGCCCCCTGCTCCACCGCAGCAGCTCTTGCGGCGCTTGGCGTTCGATCTGACGGGCTTGCCTCCCAGCCCCGAGATGCTCGCGCGTTTCGAAGAGCATGCCGCAGAGCCGGATGCTTACGAGCGAGCGGTCGATCGCCTGTTGGCATCGCCCGCTTTCGGCGAGCACATGGCGCAGAGCTGGCTCGACTTGGCTCGCTTCGCGGAGACCGATGGCTTCGAACACGACAAAGTGCGTGCAGAAGCCTGGCGGTACCGCGACTGGGTGATCGACGCCTTCAACCGGTCGATCGCTTACGACCGCTTCATGGCCCTGCAAGTCGCCGGTGATTTGATCGGAAACGATTTGATCGCGAGCGATGGAAGCGGTGAAGCAAGCGGCGGCGATGAATCGTCGGTGGCCACGATGTTTTGCTTGGCCGGTCCCGATATGCCGGACATCAACGATCAAGAGGAACGCCGCCACAACTTGCTCAATGAGATGACCGGCACGGTCGGCGCCGTCTTCTTGGGGTTGCAACTGGGCTGCGCGGCTTGCCACGATCACAAATACGATCCGGTCAGTCAAGCCGATTTCTATCGACTGCGCGGCGTGTTGGAAGCGGGCGTAGCCGAACTCAAACGCGACAAGCCGTATCTGCGTTTGCAGGAGCAAGATGTTTTCAGCACCCCGAGGCTTTATCAGCGCGGTGATCATCATCGGCCCGGCGCGGAGCTGGTGCGCGGCGTGCCGCGCATCGCAGCCAGTGATTCGACTGCGTCACGGGTGGCCCAAGCCGAACATCCGCGATTGGCGCTCGCACGCTGGCTGACCAGTCCCCAAAACCCGTTGCCCGCTCGCACTATGGCCAATCGGATCTGGCAAAGCCATTTCGGTCGCGGGCTGGCCGCCACGCCGAGCGATCTGGGCGTGGTGGGGATCGAACCGACGCATCCGCAGCTCTTGGACTGGCTGGCGTGCGAACTTCGCGAGGGTCAGTGGGATCTCAAGCGTTTGCGCCGCCAAGTGATTCTCTCAGCCACCTATCGTCAAAGCTCGCTGGCGACTTCGAGCGATGCGGCTTACGGAGCGCGGCTCGAGCGCGATGCCGACAATCGCGCTTACAGCCGCTATCCGCGGCGGCGACTCACGGGTGAGATGCTTCGCGATGCGATGCTCTCGTCGGCCGGCTTGCTCAATCGCCAAGCCGGCGGGCCGAGCGTCATGCCGCCGCTTCCGGAGGAACTGGTAAGCACGCTTTTGCCCGGCCAGTGGCAAGCCAGCCGCGATCCGGCCGACCATCATCGGCGGAGCATCTATGTTTTTGCGCGCCGCAACTTGCGGTATCCGATCTTTGAAAGTTTCGATCGCCCCGACGCCGGCGCGAGCTGTCCCGAGCGCGGCCGCTCGATCACCGCGACCCAATCGCTGTTGCTGATGAACAGCGAATTTTCCTTGGGCATCGCTCAGCAGCTAGCCGCTCGAGCAACTCGCGCCGAGACGCTCGACGCGCAAGCGGACGTGCTGTGGCGCAGCCTGCTCTCCCGCGCTCCGACCGCTGCGGAATGCCAATTGCTCAAG
>JBQCEI010000854.1:0-6192 GCA_051960375.1 Aureliella sp.
CAACACGCAGTCGAAGGCCTCCGCGGCCGCCTCGGCCAGACGCTCGGCGGGCTGGTTGCAAATGAGATAGTTATCGTAGCCGGTGCGAGCCATAGCTAACTGCAACGTGTCGACTCGCGAGGCGATCACTTCGTTGGACAGCAACACGCCTCGGCCATGCAACCCTTCGAGGATCGCAGTCGACTTGCCGCCCGGCGCGGCGCACACATCGCAGACGTGCTGGCCGGGCTCGAGCTGCATGAGCGTGATCGGCAACAGCGACGCGGCATCTTGGATCGCGTAGTCCCCCGCGGCAAAGTGCAGGCTGCTGCCGGGGCGAAACGTGCTGTCGACTAGGAAGCGGCCCGTTGGCGCCCAGGGCACCGGCTCGGTCGCAAACGGCAACTGGCTTAGCTCCAAACCTGGCCGCGGGCGGATGCAGCGGCGGCCGTGCTGGCCTAGCGACTCGAGCAGTTGGTCGAGCTCTTTGCCCGCGCTGGGTGCCAGTGGGCCGAGGACGTGCATCAGAGTGGTTGGGGACAATTGTTTCATACGGGATTAACCACGAAGACACGAAGGAGGTTTGAGAGCCCGGCAAACCAAGCGTTAATCTGCCAAGGCTAAGCATCTCTCCGCTCCGGCCCCTCACCCCCCGGCCCCCTCTCCCCGAAGCGGGGCGAGGGGGAGAAGAAGGTGATGTTGGGCTTGGCGGCGGGTTCGTCCCTCGCTTACGCGTCGGGTTACATGAAGAGCGTTCATCGCTTCGGAATACCCGTCAGTTCATCGGGCGTGTTGAAGGACCAGGTGCTCGGTGCGCTTTCCACAGTGACGCGAGCGCTTCGGCCAATCGCCGAGAGATCGCTGAGCAGAGTTTGCAGGGACAGCCGGCGAGCTTGCAAGCGCTGTTGGACTTCGCTGAGCAATTCGATGTGATACATCGCCGGGAGCGGTTGCCAGGCGGTGTCGTAAAAGGCGACGGCTTGCGCATTGCTTGATGCCAGGCGAGCGGCGTCGAGCTGGTGGAACCAGGCTGCGTTCCAGCAAGTCTGGTCGCAGCTGGTCAGCAGCAGCCAGCCCTCCCCTGCCCCGTCTGTCGCTCGCCCTGCGAGATCGGCCAGCGCGCTAGCCAGGCCGGCCATCGGGCCTGAGTCGGGCTGGGCATCGACCAGGCACTCGATGCCCAAGTCGGCGTAGCGGTCGGCTCGGTCGGCAACGTAGTGCACTTCATGGCCGGCGGCTTGCAAGGCGGCGGTCAAGGCGATCAGTTGCGGCTGGCCGGAGATGGCGACGCGGGCTTTGTCGCTACCGAAGCGGCGGCTTTGGCCTCCGCAGAGGATGTAGCAGGGCGGAAGCATTTTTAACGCAGAGACGCAGAGAAAGATTGGATTGTTAGCAGGAGAGAACAAATCGCGCTGCCGGCCTTTTCAGGGAGGCTGTTAGAGAATGAGGCGAAAGCGCAAACTTTGCTCCTTCGATTGCACTGGCAGAGCCAGTGCCACACAAGACAAGAGCACTGATTACCTACCATCTCGTTGTCATTTGGAAAGCGCTGCACTCACCGCGATGAGCAGCCAGCCGATGATGAAGCTCAGGCCGCCCAGGGGAACGATCAAATTAAGACCTTTCAGGCCGGCCATCGACTGGGCGTAGAGGACGCCGCAGAACAGGACGAGCCCCAGCACGAAGAAGAGCGCTGCGGCGGCGCGGCCCCAAGGAGCAACCGTGGCGGCCGGAGCGGCTAGGGCCAGCAGAGCGACGGCGTGAATCAAGTGGTAGCGGACGGCGATTTCCGCCGTGCTGAGCTTCTTGGCCACCTGCTCGGGCGACAGGCCACGCTCGAGCAAACTGGCCTCCAGGCCATGCGCGGCATAGGCTCCCAGGCCCACGGCCACAGCTCCGACGATGCCTGACAGGACGGCGATCCAGCGAATCACAGCGACAGCTCCGTTGATCAATCGGCTCGCTCAGCGGTCAAGCGGCGAGCGCTCTCGACCAGGCGATCCATAGGAAAAGGTTTGCGAAGGTAATCGTTGACGCCCAGCATTTCCGCGTACGCTTTATGCCGGTTGCCTTCGTTGGCGGTGATCATGATGACCTTCACTTTGTCATGACCGCTGCGGCGAAGCTGCTCGAGCACCAGAAAGCCGCTGCGCTTGGGCATCATCATGTCGAGCACCAACAGATCGGGCTGCATCGTCTCGGTGAGAGCCAGCCCCTGATTGCCGTCGCGAGCCACGCTGACGTCGAACCCGTTTGCCTCCAGCGCGTAACGCATCGCCTCGACGATTTCATTGTCATCGTCGACCAGCAGCACCCGGGGCTGCCGTTTTGCGGACGATTCGGGCGCGGAATTTTCTACAGTATTCATAGGCTCGTGGGTTCCATCGAAACAAAGGCGGGCAGCGAAACAGCCAACCGCGGGCTGACGCCCTGCGGCTGATGGGCCGCCGGCATGCTGTGGGCTCTTTTCGCTGTGAAATGGGTGTTGCCACAGCCGGCGGACTTCAACTGCGCTCGGCTGCGCGTCACACTGATTATAACGAAACGCAGCTTGTGCAGGCACTAAGTCCCGTTTTTACCGCGGAGACGCAGAGAGCGCGGAGGGACCTCTGCCACGACATCGCCTCTCCTTATCTCATCACCTCCTTACTTGGCAATTCATCAGTGAGCGAACGATTCGACGACCTCGAACTGCGGCAACGCGTCATCGACTTTGTCTACCACCCGCACTATCGCCCCAGCAAACCCAAAGGGATCAGCCGCGCACTCGACGTGCCCGAAGATGACTTTCGAGCCTTCCGCAAGCTGATCAAGCGCCTGGTGCTCGACGGCGTCCTGGGCTACGGATCGAACCATCTGGTCATGCCGATCGAAGGAGGCGGTGCGCACATTGCCGCGAAAGCCAGCGCAGAGGCCGGCACAAGTGGCGAAGCTCGCCGCGGTCGGCGGGCTGGCGGCGTCGGGGACAGCGACAAGTTCGTTCGCGGCAAGTACCGGCAAGCCTCTGGCGGCTTCGGCTTTGTCCGCCCACTGCCCGGCACAAAGATCGACTTCAGCGAAGACATCTTCGTCCCGAGCGATTCGATCGGCTCGGCCATGGACAGCGATCTGGTCGAAGTGCGGCTGCGCCCGAGCCGCCGCGGCGGCGGCTTCGAAGGAGTCGTCGTCAAGGTGATCGAGCGGGCGCGGCGACAGTTCTCGGGCTCGTACGACCTCCGCGACGGACAGAGCATCGTGCATCTAGACGGCGTCCGGGTCGGTTCGCCCGTCACCGTCGGCGACGTCCGCGGCTTGCCGGTCGAACCGGGCGACAAGGTGGTCGTCGAACTCGTGCAGTTCCCCGACGGGGTGCGCGAGGGCGAAGGGGTCATCATGGAGGTGCTCGGTTCGAGCAAGAACCCGGCGGTCGACACGCTGGCCGTGATGCACCAGTTCGGTTTGCAGGAACAGTTCCCCGAAGAAGTGATCGAGCAAGCCCGCGAGCAAGCCGACGCGTTCGTCGAAGGGGAGATTCCCGAAGGGCGTCGCGATCTGACCAAAGTGCCGACGCTGACGATCGACCCGTTCGATGCTCGCGACTTCGACGATGCGATCTCGCTGTCGCGCAACGACAAGGGACACTGGGAGCTGATGGTACACATCGCCGACGTGTCGCACTTCGTGCCGCTCGGTACGCCGCTGGATGAAGAAGCTCGCCGACGAGCGACGAGCGTCTACTTGCCCGATCGCGTCATTCCGATGCTGCCCGAGCTGATCAGCAATCACATGGCCAGCCTGCAGCCCGATCGCGTGCGCTATACCAAGACGGTCTTCATGGAGATGACCGACGAAGGGACGCTGGTTCACTGGGAAGTGTTCAACTCGGCGATCCTCAACCAACAGCGGCTCAACTACGAGCAAGTCGATCAGTACTTGGAAAACCCAGAAGCGTGGCGCGAGCGGCTCGCGCCGTCTATTTGGCAACTGGTCGGCGACATGCATAAGCTGGCGATGGTCCTGCGGCGCAACCGCATGGCGAACGGCTCGCTCGAGTTGTTCCTGCCCGAGATCAAACTGGATCTCGATCGCAGCGGCAAAGTCAAAGGGGCTCGGCTGGTCGAGTACACCGAGAGCCATCAAGTGATCGAAGAGTTCATGCTGGCCGCTAACCAGGCGGTCGCCAAGTGGCTCGACGATCTGGAGATTCCGTTCCTCAGGCGCGCTCACGCCGCGCCCGATCCGCGCAAGCTTCGGAAACTGACCGAGTTTGTCAACGACCTCGGAATCAAGGTCGACAACATGGAGAGCCGCTTTGAGATTCAAAAAGTGGTCCGGCAGGTGCGCGGCAAACCGACCGAGTATGCCGTCAACTATGCGATCCTCAAGTCGCTGACCAAAGCGGTGTATCAGCCCGAGTTCGAAGAGCACTATGCGCTGCACTTCGATCACTACTGCCACTTCACCAGTCCAATTCGCCGCTATCCCGACTTGCAAGTGCATCGCACCGTGCAGCGTTTGCTCGACGGAAAGCAAACGCCCGGCGATCCGTTCCCGGTCTTGATTGGCCTGGGGCAACACTGCTCGGATCAGGAACAAAACGCAGAAGCGGCCGAGCGCGAAGTCACCAAGATCAAGCTGCTACATTATCTCAATAAGCAGCTCGGTCAAACGATGCAGGGAGTGATCAGCGGTGTGGTGCCCGAAGGCTTTTACGTGCGCGGCAAACAGATTCCGGCCGAAGGCTTTGTGCCGATCGCCAGCCTGCCCGAGGATCGCTACCGCTTCGAGCGACGCGGCCACGTGATCGAGGGTTTTCGCGCGGGCAATCGCTTCCGCCTCGGCGACGAGCTGGTGGTGCGGATCGATGAGATCGATCTCGCGCGGCGCGAACTACTGCTGAGCGTCGTCGACAATTTGACGTCGGGTCAAGACACGAGCGTCAAAGTGGCCAGAGGCTTGCGCAAGGAACGACCGCTCAAGAGCAAGAAGAAACATGCTCCCTACAAGCACAAGCCGCCGTCGAAGCGACGGCGGCGATGAAATCCATTTTTACCGCGGAGACGCGGAGGGTGCGCCTCCGCGGTAAAGAATAGCGATTAGGTGCCAAACTCGGGACGGCGGCGGCCGAGCTGTTCCTGGAGGCGAGCGACGATGCTCGAGTGCATCTGGCTGACGCGGCTTTCGCTCAGATCGAGCGTAGCGCCGATTTCCTTCATCGTCAGCTCTTCATAGTAGTAGAGAATGATGATCAGCCGCTCGTTGCGATTGAGACCTTTGGTGACCAGACGCATCAGATCGCTCTTCTGAATGCGGCGCGTCGGATCTTCACCTTTTTTATCTTCGAGGATGTCGATTTCGCGGACATCCTTGTAGCTGTCGGTCTCGTACCACTTCTTGTTGAGGCTCACCAGGTTGACGGCGTTGGCCTCCATCTGCATCTTCTCGAGCTCTTGGATGCTGATCTGCATATGCTCGGACAGTTCGCGGTCGGTCGGCATGCGGCCGTAGCGGGTTTCGAGCTGTTTGCGAGCTTCGCCTAGCTTGCTGGCTTTGCTGCGCACCAGTCGCGGCACCCAGTCCATAGTGCGAAGTTCGTCGAGGATCGCACCGCGGATGCGCGGCACACAATACGTTTCGAACTTGACGCCGCGGCTGGTATCAAAGGCGTCGATGGCGTCCATCAAGCCGAAGATGCCCGCGCTGATGAGGTCATCCAGTTCCACACCGTCGGGCAAGCGTTGCCAAATTCGGTCACCGTTATAACGGACCAGCGGCATATATTGCTCGATCAAGCGGTTGCGCAATTCGACATTGCCCGGATCGGCTTTATATTTCTTCCAGACTTCTTGAATCTCTTCTTGTGCCGCGATCGTAGTTGCCATCCAATCCTCCATGAATCTGCAGGCAGGGTCGGCTGAGCCGAGTCCAAGGCACGTGGTTGCAGCTATTCCCTGCCGCGGCGAGTTTGTACCGAACTCCAGTTCGGGAAGCTATGCCAACTTGGCGGTCATTCCGCCTTTTCGACCGGTGCGCTAGGCGTGGTTTGCAATCGAGCAATTTCGCTGCGAAAGCGATTTTCCACCGATTCGCACACAGTCCGGTCAGCGATCGAGCCGATCACATAACCAACCGCAGCGAAGATGGCAAACACCACCAGGCACATGCCGAGAATCTCGTCGGGCAGCATTCCCAACAGCAATCCGCGCAGTATCACAAAGACAACTGCCATAGCGC
>JBQCEI010000855.1:0-4301 GCA_051960375.1 Aureliella sp.
GAGCCTGTTTCTGTTTGTTGTGGCCCGAGCGGGCGTTGTTGGGCTCTCGTGGTAGGCGCCCCCCCCCCACGACCGATTATCGGCCGGCGCGATACCTCGGGCTGGCGCCCGAGGCTATCGCAGGCAATCGCTTCGCGATCAAAACTGCCTTACAGGCTACCGAAGTAGCTGTCGACCTCGTCGGTATCGCGTGCTTGGTTGCGGCCGAAATCCAGGTCGGCTAGCGAGCCCAGGCTGTCTTCCTCGTCCCACGCGCCGCTTGCCGAAACGGTCAGCGGCTGCGAACTGTCATCGCTCTGCCATGGCTGGCTCAGCTCGAGCTCGCTGGCGAGAGCCGACTCGACGTCGCGCACGACTTGTCCGCCAACGGTGGCGACCATCTGTTCCGGCGTCACCATGCTGACGATCATCGGAGCCCCAAGCTCGCCCTCAGCGGTGCTTTCGCCTTCACCGTTGGGATGCGTGTTGAGGTAATTGATGATCAGCAGCACGTCGAGCGGCGAGGCTTGCTCATCACCCGATGGATCGAGGTACGGAGGAGCTGCCAAATTGCTGGGCAGCTCGGACGGTCCGCCGGTGTTCAAGTAGTTGATGATCAGCAGTGCATCGATCGGAGTCACATGGGCGTCGCCGTTGACGTCAAGATTGAGCGCCGGGTTCTGCCATGCGCTGCGGAGAACTTCAATCGTCACGTTGGCGACGTTGGATGGGCTGCCGATGTCATCGCGAACGAAGTAGGACATCTGCACCGTACCGTAGAAGCCCGGTGCCGGCGTGTACTCGATCTTGCCATCCGCCCGCACGGTAGCCGTGCCACTGGGAGCTGGCGGCAGGACGATTTCCACGGTCGATGGATCGATCGTGCCGTCGGGATCGACGTCATTGGCGGTCACATCGACAACCACCGAGTGATTCTTGACGGTGAACGCGTTGTCGTCCGATGCTCGCGGAGCATTGTTGACCGTCAGCGTCACCGTCGCTTCGTTGGACAGGTTACCGCCGATGTCGCGAACCACGTAGCTGAACGAATCGCTGCCGCGGAACCCGACTCCCGGCGTGTAGCTTACAACGCCGGTTTGATTGACCGAAACGGTTCCGAACGCCGGCAGACCGGTGATCTGAATCGTGCGGAAGTCGATCGGGCTATCGTCGTCGGTGTCGTTCTTCAGCACGTCCACGCTCACGGTCTGGCCGACCGCGACGGTGAAGACATCGTTCTTGGCGACCGGGGCATCGTCGACGCCTTGGATGTTGACCGTTACCGTGGCTTCACTGCTGGTGGCGCCGGCCAGGTCTCGGACCTGGTAGGTGAACGAATCGACTTGGCTTTGGCCACTGCCCAGTCGCTGGATCGCCGCCACGCCGCGCGGATCGTAGACCACCGAACCATCGGCGTTGATCGTCACCGTAGCGCCCAGTGCGCTGGTTACGGTGCCTGGCACCACCGAGATTTGGTCAGCCGGCATATCGACGTCGGTATCGTTCGCCAACAGGCCCGGAGCGGGCACAGTCAGCACGTCGTTTTCGTTCGCTGAAAGCACATCGGTCTGAGCGCTCGGCGCGTCGTTCTGCGCGTTGATCGTGATCGTCAGCGTTTGAGCGACCGACATATTCTGATCATTCGCACCCGCCGGACCGCGATCCTTGGCGACGACAGTGACCAAAGCGACGCCGAACGCATTCTGGGCGGGCGTAAACCGCAGCACACCGCCCGCGTCGATCGTCGGAGCTACCGCAAAGAGCTGCGGCTTATCGGGGGTCACGACGAAGTCGATCACTTGGCTGCTCTCATCGCTAGCCGTCGGAGGCACGCTGAGCAAGCCTCCGGCCGGCGCGATGCCGCTGGCCCAAGCCTGGCTGTACGGTCCGCTGTCTTCATTGACCGAGACCGCTCCGCCGCTTGTAAAGACCGGTGCGTCGTTGACCGGCGTAATCGTAATGCTGAAGCTGCTGACCGCCGAACGATTGACGTTGGGAGCGACGTTCGAGCCGGTGTCTTGAGCGTAGAGGCTGATCACCGCCGTGCCGACTGCGTCCTTGGCTGGTTTGAAGCTCAGCGTGCCGTCGCCGCCGACCGTCGGCTGAACTTCGAACAAGGCCGGATTGTTGGCCGTGACCACGAAGCTGACCGTCTGGGTCAAAGGCTCGTCGATCGCCGAAGGAGGACCAGCTAGAACGTTCGTCGCCCAGTTCGGGACGCTGACGGTTCCCGCATCTTCGAGCACCGTTTGATCGACGCCCACGGTGAACTGCGGCGGATCGTTGAGTCCGCCCAGCGCGATCGAGATCGTGCCGGTTCCGCTGCGAGGCGGTACGCCGTCGTCGGTTTCCACGTACAGGAACGTATCGACACCAACCGCGTTCTCCGCCGGACGATAGATCAGCGACGTAATCACCGAACCGCTGAAGACCGGCGTCACAGTGCCGCCCAGTCGAGTCGTGCGTTCCACTTGCGTGATCGAAAGCGATTGCGAGGCTTCATCGACCGTCGGTCCGGCGCTGTCGCCAGCCAGGATCGTCGAGGCTTGGATTGTGATCTGCAAGTCTTCGATGCTGTCGAGCGACAGGCCATCGGCGACCGGCGCGTCGTTGACCGGGTTGACCGTGATCGAGAACGTCTTCTCGAGCGAGGTGTTGGTGTTCGGCGGTGGCGCGTTCAGGCCGTTGTCGGTCAGGTACACGCGAACCGTCAGATCGCTGTTGGCCGAGTTTACGTTGGCAGCGGTCTTGAAAGTCAGCGTTCCATCGGGCGCGATCGTCGGCTGAATCTCGAACGCTTCCGGATGGACGGCTGTGACATGGAAGGCGATCGTCTGGCTGCTTTCGTCATCGGCGCCCACCGGGCCGCGACGGACGTTGGTCGCAAAGCCGCTTTGCGTGATCACGCCGCCATCTTCGTCGACCGTTAGCCCGCCGGGCACGTCGAACAGCGGAGCATCGTTGATCGGCGTCACCGCGATGGTAAACGTCTTGAGATCCGAATCGTTGTCGTTGGGAGCAACAAAGCTGCCGCTGTCGAGCATGCGGACGACCACGACCGTTTTGCCGTTCTTGTTCTCAGCCGTCTTGAAGCTCAACGTGCCATCGGGCGAAATCGTCGGCTGGGTGCTGAACAGCTCCGGAGCGCTGACGGTAAGGATCTCGAAGGATACCGTTTGAGTCGCTTCGTCTCCCGCGGTCGCTGGGCCAGTCGTCAGATTGGTGGCGAAACCGGGAATAACCGTTTGGGCAACCGGAGGCACTTGAGCGGCTTCGGTATCTTCGATCACCGTGACGGTCGACTGGGCCAGAGTGAAATCAGGCGCGTCGTTAACCGGCGTAATGGCGATCGTGAACGTGTGGGCGATCGACTGGTTGGTATCGGGCAGCGGGCCGGTCTTGCCGTCGTCGAATACCGTTACCGCTACTCTCAGATCGCGGAACGCCGAGTTGACGTCCGGATTGGCTTGGTAGCGCAGCGTTCCGTCGGCAGCAATCGTCGGCAAGACGCTAAACGCCGTGGGATCAAGCGGAGTGGCTTGCACTCGGAAAGTCTGTCCCGCTTCGTCGGTCGCCGTAACGGTGCCCGGTCGCAGGCCGGTGGCGAAGCCGGGCACGACGACCAGACCTTGATCTTCGCGGCTGGCCGGCGTCGTGGCTGGCACGGTGATCTCGGGCGCATCGTTGACCGCCTGGACCACGATCGTGAAGGTCTGTTGAGGCGACACATTATCATCCGGGGCCGTCGCAGCGCCGTCGTCGGTCAGCCGCACGACGACCACCGCTTGTCCATTCTTATCGGTCGCCGTCACGAACTCGAGAACGCCAGACGGAGTCAACGTGGGCTGCACGCTGAACAAAGTCGGATCGGAAACCGAAACCGTCTGGAAGGTCGGTTTTTGCGTAGCCAGTTCGTCGACCGCTGTCGTCGGACCGACGGCGATGCCGGTGGCGAAGTTGGCAATCTGCGTCTTGCTGGCTCCGATGAAGGCTTCATTGTCTTCGAAGACTGTCACCGAAGAAGCAGGCAGCGTGAAGAGCGGCTCATCGTTGACCGGCGTGATCGACAGCGTGAACGTCTTGGTGGTCGAGTTTACGTTCGGCGCGATGCCGCTGCCGCTATCGGTCAGCGTTACCGTCACCACCAGGTCGTGACCGGTGAGACTGTTGACGTCTGGCCCGGTCTGGAAAGTAAGGTTTCCGTTGGCGAGGTTGATGCTCGGCATCGTCGTAAAGGCCGTCGCCGAAGCGCCGATCGTGACCGAGAGCGTCTGGTTGGTTTCGTCCAGAGCGGTGGTCGGTCCGGTTCGGAAGTTCGTCAT
>JBQCEI010000856.1:0-3233 GCA_051960375.1 Aureliella sp.
CCCCCCCCCCGCGGGGGGGGGTGTGCTTTATTTGCCGTTGGCGGCGCCCCCCGGTGGGGCGCGCGGGGGGGTGTGGTCTCTTTTTTTTTGCGCCCCCCCCCCCCCCCCCGGGGGGGGGGCCCGGGGGCGGGGGGTGAGGGGCAGGAGCGGAGATTGATTCAGCCTTTGCAGAGCGCCCCATGGATTTGTCTGACTTTGTGGCGGGTTCGTCCCTCGCTTACGCGTCGGGTTACAAGAAGTGCCTACAAACGTTCACCAAACTCCTCGCAAACAATGAAGTTCAGCCGACCGGGCAGACGATCACAACGATCGGGCAAGTTTGGCGAGCCTTGCCGCCTGGGTCGAGTCTAGCGATCGACGCGTCGATTGGCACGTCACGCAACCCAAAGGCTCGCAGAAACGGATACGAACTGGATGACCGACATTCCTCGCGACAGCAGCTCTTCTTTGGATCCGGAGTGTTGGCAACCGGTGCGCGAACAAGCCCATCGCATGCTCGACTCTATTCTCGATCACGTCGAACACTGCCGCGATGAAGCGGTCTGGCAGCCGCTGCCAGATCAGGTCCGCCAAACCTTCCGATCCCCGCTGCCGGTCGAGCCGACGCCGCTGGCCGACGTGTATGCGACGTTCGACCAGTTCGTTCGCCCTTACTGCGCCGGCAACATTCATCCGGGCTTTATGGGCTGGGTGCAAGGGGGCGGAAGCGTGGCGGGGCTGCTCGCCGAGATGCTCGCAGGCGGCTTGAATGCGAACCTCGGCGGCCGCGATCAATCGCCGCTGGAAGTCGAGAAAGAGGTGGTCCAGTGGATGCGGCAGCTGTTTCAGTTTCCCGAAACGGCAAGCGGCTTGTTCGTGACGGGGTCTTCAATCGCGAACTTCATCGCGATCCTCGTCGCTCGCAATGCGGCCTTGGGCGGTGCGCCGCGCAAGGCGGGCATGTTGGCCACCGGCGTGCAGCTGACCGCGTACACGTCGCAGGCAGCTCACCGCTGCATCTCTCAAGCGCTCGACATGGCCGGCATCGGCTCGGATAGTCTGCGCAAGATTCCGGTTGATGACCAGCAGCGCATCGATCTCACCGCTTTGGAGAGCGCGATCGATTCCGATCTCGAGCGAGGCAACCAGCCCTTTTGCATTATCGGCTGCGCGGGAACAGTCGATGTCGGCGCCATCGACCATCTAGTCCGGCTTCGCGAGACCGCCGACCGACATCGTTTGCATTTTCACATCGATGGAGCCTTTGGCGCGCTGGGGCTGCTGTCACCGAACATCGCGCCGAAGCTGCGCGGCATCGAGCTGGCCGATTCGATTGCGTTCGACTTTCACAAGTGGACTCAAGTTCCGTACGACGCCGGCTTCATCCTCGTCCGCGATCGCGCCAAGCACATGGCATCCTTCGAGAACCCAGCCGATTATCTCAGCCGCGACCCGAGAGCGATGTCCGCCGCTTCACCATGGCCGTGCGATCTCGGGCCCGATTTGTCGCGAGGCTTTCGAGCGCTGAAGACGTGGATGACGTTCAAAGTTTACGGCGCGCGGCGGCTCGGCTTGGTCATGGACGAAAACTGTCGCTTGGCCAACTATCTGGCTGATCGCATCCGCGCCAGCAGCGAGCTCGAGTTGCTCGCTCCCGTACCGCTCAACATCGTCTGCTTTCGCTATCGATGCGAAGATGCCGACCGCGTCAATCAGGCAATTGTGGCAGCCGTGCAGCATTCGGGACTGGTGGCTCCGTCGTCGACGCGCATCAACGGGGCCTTCGCGATCCGAGCGGCCATCTTCAATCATCGCACCTCGACGCGCGACATCGATCTACTGCTCGACCAGGTTCTCATCCAGGCTCACAAACTTTCGGCCGGTCCCAAGGCGGCCTCGGCCCAATCCACGGAAGGTTCTTAGATGTGTCAACCCTTGATCGGTCTTGCGAAGCTGATGCGCCGCGCCTTCGCTTGTGAAAGCCTGGAGCCGGTCGCGCGAGAGCTGCTCCAGCGCGTCGATTGCGATCCGGCCGATGCCAACGCTCTGCTCGACTTGGCCACGATCTTTCAGCTCGGAGGCGACCCCGGCCTGGGACTCGAGTTCCAGGAAAGAGCGCTGGCCCATCGCCAACACTACCGCCTACAAAATGCGTCCCATGACAACGCGCTCAAAGTGCTGGTGATCGCATCGCGGGGCCTCATCATGGACAACATGCCAGTCGAGTTCTTGCTGGAGCACTCGTCGGTTCAGCTGGAGACGTTGTATCTGGGCGAAGGCCTTGCCGCTCCGCACCAAATTCCAGAACACGATGTGGCCATCATCGCTGTTTGCGAGTCCGATACCAATCAACCACTTCTAGAAGCACTCGAAAGCGTTGCCGCACATTGGCCAAGGCCGATCCTCAACGCGCCGGCTCGCATCGCGCAGTTGTCGCGCGACCGGCTCGGCAAAATGGTTCGCGGCATCCGGGGGCTGAAGCTCGTCGAGTCGCAGCGAGTGTGCCGCCGCGACTTGCACGAGACCGATTGCCTCGAGCAGCTCACTGGCACTCGAACCCAATCGGGCCAGTGGATCATCCGCCCGGTCAGCACGCATGCCGGACATGGCCTCGAGAAGATTCAGTCATCCGGCGACCTGGCCGACTACTTGGCGCGCAACGTGGCCGAGCAATACTTTGTCGCTCCGTTTATCGATTACCGAAGCGACGACGGAAAATATCGCAAGTATCGCATCGCCTTGATCGGCGGCCGTTCTTATCCGGTGCACATGGCGTTGTCGCCGAACTGGATGGTTCACTACTTGAACGCAGACATGCTTGACAACGCAGACAACCGCCGCGAAGAGGCTGCTTTCATGCAGCACTATGCCTACGCGTTCGGCGGGCGGCATCGCGGCGTTCTCCAGCAAGTCGCAGAGCGCATCGGCCTCGACTACGTCGTGCTCGACTGCGCGGAAACTTCTCACGGTGAGCTCTTGCTCTTCGAAGCCGACAACGGCGCGGTCGTGCACTCGATGGACTCGGACGAACTGTTTCCGTACAAGCGACCCGCGATGGAAAAGATCTTCGATGCGACCCTGGAGTTGCTGTGGGCGCGGAGCGGGAGCGTGCAGCGAGTAGCCGCCTAGAATCGCCCCCTCACCCCCCGGCCCCCTAGTATCTGGCGTACCGTCACATTTAGGCAACTACAGTGACATTGTCGGGAGCCGGTTGCAACGGTTTCCGGCACAGCCACGCAGATCGTTTTTGGCCC
>JBQCEI010000857.1:0-2717 GCA_051960375.1 Aureliella sp.
CTTGTTTGAAACCTTGCTCACGGCCGAAGACGCCGTGATCTCTGACGAACTCAATCATGCGAGCATCATCGACGGCATTCGCTTGTGCAAAGCTCAGCGCTTCCGCTACAAGAACAACGACATGGCCGACCTCGAAGCTCAGCTCAAGCAAGCGGCCGGGGCTCGCTTTCGCATGATCGCCACCGACGGCGTCTTTTCGATGGACGGCATCATCGCCAACTTGCCGTCGATCTGCGATCTGGCCGAGCGCTATCGTGCGCTGGTAATGGTCGACGACTCGCATGCAGTCGGCTTCATGGGCCAGCGCGGCCGCGGTACGCACGAATATCACGGCGTCATGCAGCGCGTCGATATCTTGACCGGCACGCTCGGCAAAGCCTTGGGCGGGGCCAGCGGCGGTTACGTCGCGGCCCGCCGCGAAATCGTCGACCTGCTGCGGCAGCGCTCGCGGCCCTACTTATTCTCTAACTCGCTCGCCCCGCCGATCGCCGCTGCGTCGCTCGAGGTTCTCGATATGCTCGAGGAATCGACCGAGCTCCGCGACCGCCTGGCATCCAACACGAAGTTCTTCCGCGAGCAGATGAGCCAGGTCGGCTACACGCTCGTTCCGGGCGAGCACCCCATCGTGCCGATCATGCTCTACGACGCCCGCCTGGCCGGCCAAGTCGCCGAAGCGATGCTCCGCAAAGGGGTTTACGTCATCGGCTTCTCGTTCCCCGTGGTACCTCACGGCAAAGCTCGCATTCGCACCCAAATTTCCGCCGCCCATTCGATCGAAGACTTGCAGCAAGCGGTCGATTGCTTCCGCCAAGTCAAACGCGAACTGGGCATCTAAATTCTCTCTTCCTCCGCGCCCGTGTGGCACTGGCTCTGCCAGTGCTTCTTTTTTCGAAGTGTGTAGGCCAGCCGGAGCTCCGGTCCTCCAACACCACACCGTTCCGCAAGCAGCCTCAGCACAACTTGCTGGCATTGGCACGCTCTACCGCCAAGCAGCCCTCACACTTCGATGAAGAAGACACTGGCAGAGCCAGTGCCACACAAAAACCTGGAAGGCATCTAAATTCTTCCTCCGCGTCCTCCGCGGTAAAAAACCGATTCACCGCGGAGGCGCGGAGAACGCGGTGAAACGCAGAGAAGTCAATTGCGATAGCTCTCTAGCACTCAACCGGGCAGGTTTTGTAAAGCTGTAGCGATCGAGTAGACGATAACGAACGTGAGGCGTCATGCCGGTTGAGGCTAGCATTGACAACAGTGCGTGAGTTAGAGGAATGCACGTCATGGATGAAGCGGGCGACGGGGCCGAAGCACGGAAAGAGACCGCCGGTGGCGCAGCTATGCCCGCCAGGCCGGCCGTTGCTATGCGCCAGCCGCATGCTCTGCTGACTCAAGACCGCAACCTGCTGACCAAGTCGATCTGGTGCGGGCTGGTGTTTTCGCTGGCGCTGGTGCTGACAGCGATCAATCTGCTGCCCCCGGCGCCGGTGGGGTATCGCGTTTCGACGCGCATGTTTGCCAGTCCGCAGCGCTTGGAAGTGCTCAAACGCAAACTGATGATTCACAGTGCCGGCAACGCCAGCGCAGCACCGGACCAGCCGCAATTGCTCGGCATCGCAATGCTCGACGCCGAGCCGCAAGCGTCCGACCGCGCCAAGCCGCTCAGCGATCCGTTGACGCTGATCGAAGTGCGATCGCTGTGGCCGTCGCGCACCGACAGCCATCAAGTCCATCAGTGGCTGAACGCGCTTTCCGAACCCGACCAGCGCACGCTCAGCCGAGTCGATGCGGCCAGCGCCGAGCGCTTCGCGCGCTGGGAAGTCGAGACGGCCGAACATTATTTGAAACACTTCCGGCACACGCGCCACAAGTTTGTCGAGCAAGAAGATGGCCAGCCAGCGACGCTCACCAGCGCGACTGACGGTCCGCCGACTCGATTTGCTTCGCTGAGTTCGACGCCAGCAGAGGCGGGCCAGTCGCAAACCAGCACCGCAGCCGAAGCGGTCGAAGCTCGCCTCGTGCGAGAACTTCAGCAAGCCGCCTCCCGCGAGAAGACCGTCGCCGCGGCGGTGCAAGAACAGGCTTTAAAGCTTTCAGGCATCGTGACGCTGGCCGGTTCGCCGCACGTCCGCGCACAGCCAAGCCGCGTTCCCTCGGCGATGGTCTTGTCGATCGTCGTCTTGGGTCTGGCCGGCGGCGCGATCGGCGGCTGGGCGCATCACCGAGCTCAATCGGGCGGCATTTTCTATGCTGCCGAGGTTGCCCGAAGCATGGATGTTCTCGGCTTGCCCACGCTGGGCGTCCTGCACATCGCCGGCGCGGGACTGCAAGCAACCACCGGGCACGTGCAACGCCGCGTCACCCATTTCCGGCGGTGGGCGATCCAGAAATCGGTCGCGCTGACCGAATGGATCGTGATGTTCTGGTGTATGGCGATCGCGATCCGTTTGGTACTAGATCCTGTGTGGCGGACCATGCTGGTGGACAACCCACTGGCCGCCCTCGGACGATTGTTTGTCGGCTTGCCTTAGTTTGACCTCACGGCCCGATCGCCCCCTGCCGGGCGGTGGCACGAATTCAACTCGGTTCTTCAAAACGAACTCCCATACTGCGTAAAACCTTGCCAGTCCGTTCCCTCAGCGAATGGTTAAACTCATGTACGAAGCCCTCTTTCAAACGCCTGACCGTCCCTTTCGAGCCACTCCGGACGTGCGGTTTTATTT
>JBQCEI010000858.1:0-5348 GCA_051960375.1 Aureliella sp.
CGATATGCGTTGCTATAGCGCTTAATATCGGGCATGGAATGTTTTCGTTACGCGACTGCATTGGAGGCGCATCCGTTGCGTTGCGCTGCAGACTTCGAAACGAAGAGCACTGGCATAGCCAGTGCCACACTGTTGCTCCGCGGTAAAACTGTCTTTTACTTCGCCGAGGCCTGAGCCGCCTTCTGAAAGGCCGCCCGCACAGGCGAAGCATCCGAGTTCGGGAAATTGGCTCGCTGCACCATGAGCACATAGATGCGGTCGCGGGTCGGATCGATCCAAGCCTGAGTGCCGTACGCGCCGCCGTGTCCGTACGAGCCCGCTTCGAGGTCGGCGGTCACTCCTTGCGGCTCGCAGACGATGCAGCAACCGATGCCCCAAGCGTTGCCGGGGGTGAAGCCGGTCTGAAGTTCGCCGCTGTGGACCGACGAAAACCGCTTGACCGTTTCAGGCTTGAGGATAGTGGCCCCGTCGAGTGTGCCGCCACTGAGCAGCATCTGGCAGAAGCGCGTGTAATCGGGGGCGGTCGAAAAGAGTCCGCCGTTGGCGAGCGGAACGCGATCGCGGCTCGTGGGCGATTTGCCTTGCAGAATGCTCAGCGGCGCTTCTTCAAGTTTTCCTTCCTTGGTGCGGCGATACGATTTGGCCAGCCGCCTCGCTTGTTCCTCTGAGAGATAGAAAGTCGTGTCGACCATCTTCAGCGGCGCGAAGATGTGCTCGTGCAGAAACTCGGGGAAGTTCTGCTGGGAGACCACTTCGACGATGCGAGCAGCGGTATTGATGCCGGTCTGCGAGTACTGCCACTTGCTGCCGGCAGGAAAGAGCACCGGTTTGTGAGAGATGATTCTCGTGAGCTGATCGAGTCGCTCGAGCGGTGCCGACTCGGCCGGGCTCAGCTCGCTCAAGCCTGCCGAGTGAGTCATCAGCTGCTTGATCGTGACGGTTACCGGCTTGCCATCAGCGTCTTTGAGATCTTTGAACTCCGGCAAGTACTTCGAGACCGGATCGTCCAGGTCGAGCTTGGCTTGTTCTTCGAGGATCATGATGGCGACGCCGGTGATCGGCTTGGTCATCGAGGCGATCCAGAAGATCGTTCGCTCGTCCATCGCCTTGGCCGCTTCGACGTCGCGGTAGCCTACGGTGCTGATGTCGAGAATCTTGTCATGCGAAGCGACGACGCTCACCGCGCCGGCGACTTCCTTGTCATCGACGAAGCGCTGCAGGCAGGTTTCGATTTCATCGTGTTGCGGCGCTGGCGGGGCGGCCAGCGCGGCCAGGTTCGCAGCGCTGCCAATGCACAGCAAGAAACAACCTACCAAAATGTTTTTCGATCGCTTCATCATCGATTCCTCTTTTTACCAGTAAGAGCCGAGCAATCTCATTTGCGCATCCCTCTCCGCGCTCTCCGCGTCCTCCGCGGTAAAAACTCGGAGAAAAGGTTAAGTCGGTGATTGAGCTGAAGGATTCTGAGGCCACTGGGGAAGCTCGGGCAAGCCGACCGCTTCGCCTTCATACGGCGAGTCGATCTCGTCGAGGTCGGTGTTGTCGACGGAACGCCGCAGAATCAAATAGACCGCGGCGGTGCCAGCCCAGAAGTAACTGAACCAGTAAGCGGCGATCAACAATCGCGTCAGCCAGCCGCCGACGAGCACCCAGCGCAAGATGCGCGTCGCTTGCAAGTCGGGCGACGCTGGCGTCACGGTGGCCACTGCCGCCGAGCCGTCGATCACTACGGTCTCGCCGCCGACCAGATCGGTAATCGTGTAACCGGCTCCTGCTAGAAACGCATCGCGCACCCAGTGCCAACCGGCCAGCAGCAACCAGAAGATGATCAGATAGCCCACCGTACCGATGCTGATGAGCGCCACGACGCTGAGCGCTGCCACGACCGGTCGCTGAAAGAAATAATTGTTCGAGCGACTGAAACCTTCGAAAGCATCGGCATTCTTCTCGCAGCCGATCGCTGTCACTGCCAGCGGAAAGCAGATGAACATGCTCAGCACCAGCCGGCCGACTGCGACGACGATCGGAAAGCACAGGATCAGCAGCACGCCGGCCAGGATCGCCAGCGGACCCAATCGAGCCAGCAGACCCAGCAGCAGCGGCACCAGCAAGAGCAAGGCGATCGCTACCAAGTGCATGCCGGTGACCCACATGTAACTCACCATGCGGCTGCCGACGATGCGCAGCGTTTCGCCCCAAGGAGCGATCGTGCGCTGCCCGAGTTCCACTGCGGCTCGCCGCGCGAGGATTCCGCCGAAGAAGGCGAAGACCGCCGTGATCCACAGTAGGCTGAACGTCAAGTATCCGACTTCTTGCCAGCCGATCGCGGTGAACAGTCGCGCTTGCCCGATTTCGATCGGAGCCAGGTGCACGCTGCCCATCGAGCGCACGTACCAGTTATCAAAACTTTCGGCAAACCGAGGGGCGAACAGCCAATTGCCGAAAGCCAAGCCGCGCTGCAAAACCAGAATGGCGATGGCGCTGGTGATCAGCGCCGTGACGCGCATGGCCGGGTGGATGGCGCGGGTCAGGGGATACCACCACCACAACGAACGATCCCAATCGATCTCAGCCTTCGGAACGTATCGATCCTCGAACGGGATTTCTTCCATCGTTGCCGCTTCACTCTCGGTTGATTGGTAACCCCAGCCGTTCAAGCACAGCGAGATCAAGCACAGCGAGATCAAGCACAGTGTGATCAAGCACAGTGCGATCAGGCATCGTGCCAGCCCGGCGGCAAGCGTACCGGCGGTCGCGCATCGGGATCCTCAGCGCCACCGGCCGGCCCGGCTCCGCCGGCAGCCTCGGCCTCATCGTCTTCATCAGCTGAGCAGGGTATCGAATGTTCTTCATCCAGCCAACGCCCCAAATCGATCAAACGACAGCGTTCGCTGCAAAATGGGAGAAATCGGGCTGCCGACGCGGGCGGTACGCAGCCGCACGTCGGGCAGGTCAGGGGCTTTTCAGAAACCATGTTGATTTTTTTACCGCGGAGGACGCGGCGATCGCGGAGGAAAACCGGTAGAGATCTCTTCCAAAAAACGCGCGCTCCTTAACACTGTAGGCACCCAACGCGTTAAGATCCCCATTCTCGGCGTAGATCGTTTATCGTACCAAATTGAGCCGTCGGCGGGCACGCGCTGACGGCAGATCTCCGCGCCCTCCGCGTCCTCCGCGGTAAAAACAAACCTGGAAAAGCAACGATGAATCATCCGCCCACTCGCTTGCTGCGCGGGCTGTCGCTGGTCGATACGACAGCCCTGGTGATCGGGACCGTCATCGGTACCGGCGTGTTCTTGAAAGCGGCTCCGATGGCCCAAGCGGTCGGTACGCCGGCGCTGGTGTTGTTGGCTTGGGTGGCAGCGGGGTTGTTATCGCTGGCCGGAGCGCTCACCTATGCCGAACTCGGGGCGATGCTGCCCGAGGCGGGCGGCGAGTATGTGTACTTGCGCAAGAGCTATGGCGAGGCGGTTGCGTTTCTCTTCGGATGGCAGCGCTTCATCGTCGCCGGCAGCGCGTCGATCGCAACGCTGGGTACTGGACTAGCGATCTTTCTCTCCAGCTTTCTGCCGCTGGATGCCGTGTGGCGAACGCACGATTTCACGCTGCTGGGCGAACAAGTGCACTGGCAGTTCGGGGCCAAACAAGTCGTCGCTGTCGCGGCCATCCTGGTGATGACCGGTATCAATTGTTTGACGGTTATCGTCGGCGGCAAAGTGCAACTGTTGCTGACGTTGTTGAAATTGGCCGGGATCGCCTTCGTCGTCGTCGGGGTTTTCTGGGCGTCGCGGACGGCGAGCTGGAGCAACTTGAGTCAGCCTGCGGATGTGCCTGCCTGGAGCGGTTGGACGCTGTTCGGCACAGCGATGCTGGCAGCGCTGTGGGGCTACGACGGTTGGAACAACATGCCAATGGCGGCCGGCGAAGTTCGCAACCCCGGCCACAACATTCCACGAGCGCTCATTCTCGGCATGGTGGTCGTGACGGCCATCTATTGCCTGGCCAACCTGTCGTACTTTTATGCACTGCCGATCCAAGAAATCCATACCAGCAGTTCTACTGAGTATCGCGATGCACAGCCGGTCGCAGCCAAAGCGGCCGGGACGTTTCTAGGCGACTTCGGTGGACGATTCGTCTCGCTCGTGTTCGTCGTATCGGCTTGCGGTGCGCTGAACGGTTCGATTCTCGCCAACGCCCGCGTTCCGTTTGCCATGGCTCGCGACGGCCTTTTCTTTAGCCGATTAGCAGAACTGAGCACGACGACGCGCGTACCGGTGGCGTGCTTGCTGGTTCAAGCGGCCTGGGCCTCGGTCCTGGCTCTGTCGGGAACCTTCGATCAATTGACCGATTGCTTGTTGTTCGCCGCCTGGATCTTTTATGGACTGGTGACCAGTTCGGTGTTCGTCCTGCGGCGGAAGATGCCCGCCGCCGAGCGGCCTTATCGCACTTGGGGCTATCCGTGGGTGCCGATGGTGTTCGTGTTGGTGTCAGCCTGGCTGATCACCAACACGCTTTTCACCAGACGCGTCGAATCGGCAGTCGGCTTGACGCTCATCGCCGCCGGCCTGCCGCTCTACTTTTACTTCAAAGCCCGCAAGGGAGCTAAGCCGACGTCGTAGGCTTTCGGACTCTCTTTTTTTAACGCAGAGGCGCAGAGATTAAGAACGCAGAGGGCGCAGGGAACAGAAAGAGCAAGGATCTTTCTCCGCGCACTCCGCGTCCTCCGCGGTAAAAAACTGCGCCTGCTTAGGCCGTGATCTCAGGCACGACGTAAGGCGCACGGTACTCGCGCTTGAGCAGCGCGTTGGCCTTGTCGGCGTGCGGCCCGACGAAGTGTTCCTTTTCGACGTCGACTTCCAGCACCGGGCTGAGCTTGATCTGCGAATCGGTCAGCTCGATGTCGTAAGCCTTCAAGTGCTGCCGCATCTCATCGAGCAGTCCTTGCCAAACGTCTTCCTTGATTTGCTTGGCAGCCTCGACCGAAAACGCTCCGCCGGTTTGGTAAGCGATGTTGGCGAGGTTGCACCAGCCGGTCGAATGATGGCCGACGAGCACTTCGGTGTTGAGCTTGTCAGGATTGCCTTCACGCACGCAGGCGATGAAGTTTTCCTGATGCATTTTGCCGCCGCTGTTGCCCGAGAACTTGCGGATCTCTTTGCCGTCCTTGTCGAAAGCGACGCCGCGTCCGCGCTGGCCTTCGAAGCGTCCTCCTTCGCAGTAAACGACATAACCGCTTTCCGGACCGGGCCGCTGCGGGGGCTTCTTCGCACCGGGAGCGGCCGGCAAGTTGCTCAGGCCGATGACCACCGGAATCGAACCGGTGTCGAAGTAGACGAAGTGCACATTGG
>JBQCEI010000859.1:0-3068 GCA_051960375.1 Aureliella sp.
CCGCGGATGATTCAAAAACACAGAGGCACAGAGGGCACGGAGAAGACAGGAAAGATAGAAGGGACAGCTCTGTGATCTCTGTGCCTCTGTGTTTCTATTCTTCATGCGCCATCTGGAGTGTGGGGGGGTAAATGCGCAAGATGCGGCAAGCTTCTGGCTTCCCGAGAGGCCGGAAACCTGACCAGAACTGCCAAGGTTCCCGTATCTCTCGCTCAAGCGGCAAAGTCGGCGCAGTCGATAAATCTTGACGTGGTGTGTCCTCAAGCGCGTCGATTTATCGGACCCGAATGCACAATGGCTGCCCAGAGAGAACCGAGCGACCGAAGGCTGCTGACCATAGCAGCTTTCTGTCTGGCGGTTCTGGCAACTCGACCGATGCTGGCTCAGTCGCCGCCGAAGGTGCGCGCCGCTGTCGCTGCGGGTTCGGCCAAGGCTACCGCCGCTGCAGGTAGTCCGCAGGCAGGTCTGAAGAATACGGCGCCCGCCAAGGCGATCCGGCAAGCGTCGACTCTGAACCTGCACATCGAAGACTTGCCCTCGCCCGACCTGCACTCTTCGCGCAAAGAACCGATCGCAGTCGGCGAAGCGGTGCCGGCTGTTGCCGCTTTACCGGCCGGTGCCGACAAAGTTCTCGACGTGATTCAGTTCGATGACATCTCGCTGGCCGAGGCGATGCGGTTGTTCGCCGAGCAGTCGGGGCTGAACGTCATCACTTCATCCGAAGCGGGCAAGACGAAGGTCACGGTCTTTCTCAAGAAGGTCACGGCCCTCAATGCCCTCGAGGCGATCGTCAACGCCAACGGCTTGTTCTATCGCATCGAAGAGAACTCGGGCATCGTGCGCATCGCGACGCTCAAGGAATACGAAAAGGACTTGTCGAGTTTTCGCGAAGAGCAAACGCGCGTTTTCACGCTGCTCTATCCCAACCCGAGCGCCGTTGCCCAAGTCATCCAGCAAGTTTTCGGCAATCGCGTGCAGATGAATCGCGCCGATGCCGACGTAGAGGACCTGGTCGATCTCTCGCGGCGCTTCAGTCGCTTTGATCTGGTCGACGGCCGCTCGCTGGGACTGGGCGGAACCAAAGGTGGACGGAACTCGGGCAACCAGCAAGGCGGCAATGGGCTGGGCGGCATGAATGGCCTCGGTCGCGCTGGCGGGCTCGGCGCATTGGGAATGGCCTCGGGCATCGGCAGTCTGACCGGCATGGGCTCGCAGGGCATGAACATGCAGGGCATGGGCATGCGCTCGGCGGCTCAAGCAGCCATCGCTGAGAAAGAGCATACGCCGCTGGACAAGATGTCGGCCGAAGAGATTCAGCAGATCGAAAACGAAGTCGCTCAGAACGGTCAGCTCAGCGATGACGAACGCGCCGATCTGCTCGAGCGCAAAGAAGCCACGATCTACGTCTCGACCATTCGCCGCAACAACCAAGTGATCGTGCGGACCGGTGACCTGCGCTCGATGGAGCAGATCGCGGCGCTGATCGCCCAGCTCGATGTGCCCACTCCTACCGTGCTGTTGGAAGTGAAAGTTCTCCGCATCGTGCTAGCCGACGGATTCAACTCGGCCTTCGAATATCTCGGAAGCAGTGGCAACGCGAGCGTGGCCTCATCCGACGCGATGGCTCCGCCGTTTCCTGGAGCCAGCAGCGTATCGCGAACTTTGGGCAGCGGCTTGGGCGTTGCAGGCAGCGTGCCCGGAGCACTGACGTTCCAGGTGGTTGATCACAATTTTCGCGTGCGCATGCAGTTGTTGCAAAGCAAGAATCAAGTGACCGCTTTGGCAACGCCGCTGATTCTCACCGACAACAACGAAGTCAGCAGGATCTTTGTCGGCGATACCCTCCCCTTCACCGTCGGCTTTACGCCATCGCAAGTGCTCAGCAGCGTCGGCGCAGTCAACGGCGCAGTCGCCGCCACGCCGATCACCGAGCTCCGCGATGTCGGGCAATCGCTATTGATCACACCGAACATCAATGCCGATCGCACGGTGACGCTCCGCGTGGTAGAAGAAAACTCCGAACGTGTTCTCAGCGGATCGTCGATTCCGGTTCCTTCAACCACCGGTACCGGCGTTACCAACGTGAACGTCGATACGGTTCGACGGCGGACGATCAGCGGCACCGTGGTCGCCCAGGACGGCATGGCAGTCGCCCTCGGCGGCTTGATCGAAGAGAACGTCAGCGATGCCAGAGACCAGGTGCCGGTGCTCGGCAATATTCCCGGCCTGGGGATGCTCTTCCGGCGCCAAGCTTCCAATCGCTCGCGGAGCGAACTGGTCGTGATCGTCCGTCCCTATGTCTTCAACACACCTTCCGAGTCGGCAGCCACGAGCGAGTTGTTGCTCGGCGAACTGAGCACTCATCCGGCCAGTCCCGCGGCCGCTGGCAAGAAGACGCTGGCGCTTCCCTGCCGCGTGACGCGCAGCGATGCGGAATGCGTCCAGCGAGCCAAATTGTTTCATTTGCACAACGGTACAACGACGTCTTTCTGACGAGTCCTGTTTATGCGTATTCGATATCGATGGGCCTTGGCGATCGCTCTGGCGATGCCGATCGCCGGTTGTTCGGTCTTCTCCGATAGCGGCAGTTTCGCCCCTGGCATCCATCGTGGCCTGGTCGAGACCCAAGACAAAAACGCTCAAGTCGCATCCAACAGCAAAGTCGCCAATCCGCCCGCGCGGACGATTCGCTTCGACGGTCATGAAATCGTGCTGGGCGATGCTCAGTCGAGCGTGCTGGATATCGAACCCTTTACCGCTACGCTCCGTCCGCTGATCGCTCAGCAGCGTTTTCGCTCGGCGGCTTTGCTGATTCAGCAACATCGCGAAACGAGCGAGCGCTTGCTGGCCGAGCGCTGGGCGACTGCTGCCGATGACCCGGTCGTGCGGCTGACCGCCGACGTGATCACTCGCCGCTCGAGCGCGGGTGAGGCTAACTGGAACTCGCTTTTGCAACTGGCACACACGCAGTCCGCGCCCGCCAAAGCTTATCAAGAAGCTCGGAACGCTTTTGCCAAGGAACTGCAAACGAGCGACCCGAGCAACGAAAAGGCGGCTCAGCTGCAGCA
>JBQCEI010000860.1:0-4985 GCA_051960375.1 Aureliella sp.
CGAACGTCTGTGGCAAGCGGCTCGCGACTTGAATCTCGATGAAGCGGCCAAGCCACGATATGCGGACGCGCGAACGCAACTGGCCGCTCGCGAGCTGGAATTGGTGCGAGATCTTCAAGCGTTCGAAGAGCTGACCACGACTCGCGAAGCGCTACTCGAGCGCCGCCGCGTGCTCGATGCCGACCTGGAACGCGCTCGCCGCGAGTCGGCCGCTCGCCGCTATACGCCCGACACCGATGAACATCGCCGATTGTCGGACCGCCTGGCAGCGATCGAGTCCGATGGTCGCAAGCTCAGCGATGAAATCGCCGACATCGATGCCCAGTTGCAGCGCCTGCGCCACGACGATCCGTCGCCGTTCCGCAATTCGGTGAGCATTTCGCTGAGGGAAAAACTTGTCGCGCTCGATGCACAACTCGCGCGTTGGCGCAACACGCTCACTGAGATTCGTAGCCATCGCGAGCGGCTGGAAGCTTGTGCCACTGACGCTCAGCTCGACGGCCAGCTCGGCGAACAATTTTCACCGATCAATCAAGCGACGCCGCGCGTGGCTCTGCGAGCTTTGGAAGCGCAGGTAATGGAATCGCGCCGGCACTTCGACACGCTGTTGGAAGGTGTCGATCGCTACCGCGGCGAACACGAGGACGCTCGCAATCAGCTTCCGCAAACGCTGCGTTTGATGCAGCGCGAGCTGCATGAAGTTTGCCAACAGCTCTCGCGCTATGAATCGCTGACGGCCAGCCGAGCGATGAAGGATCAGATCCTACAGCTATCTCGCTGCGAAAGCGAAATGCGGCAGTCGATCGAGCGTCTGATCGCCGAACGAGGCGAGCTGATGCGGACGATCGCGGGCGCTTGCAAGCTCTCGGTCGATCAAGTCGCCGTGGCCTACAGCGACAGTTGCCGTTGTACCGATCACCCGCAATTGGATTCGTGGCTGGCGGCCATTTCGAGCAGCGCTGACCATTCGGCGCAGCAGTACGATCCGACGGTTCACCTGTTCCGCCACGACGAGATGGCTCGTTTGGAGTCGCGACGTGTTCAAGCCGTGGCCCGCCTGGAAGATTGTCAGCGCGAATATCGCGAGATCGACGCTCGCCTCCGCCGCGTCGGCAACTTGCCTGTCGCTTCGCTGCCGGCCGATCGCAGCGAAGAAGCAGTGCTCCGCGAACTGGATCAAGTCAGCGAAGAACTGCTTCGCCTCGAACGGCGCGATCGCGTACGTGTCGAGCTTGCCGAGGTGCGTCGACGCCTGCAGCAGTTGCCGTGCGAAATCGAGGACGTCGATTCGCTCCGCGGTCGCTACCAGCGCCATCTGGCTGGCCTGATCGGCGAGCGCAGCACTCGTCCGCGCCAAACCAGTTTGAGCAATGGCAGCTATCGCCGGTTCGACGCGGGTCACTTCGATAAGGGCCACTTCGATGCGAGTCCCTTCGGCGGGGCCGGCTTTGCAGCGCCGCACTTCGATTCCCTCGCTGGCCATAGCGGCGAGTTGCATGATACAAATTTCGGTAACGGTTTCGACGCGGCGTTCGAGCCGAGCTTCGATGCCGAACCGGGCAAAGGCCGCTTCCGTGAAGTTGCTCTTCGCCTCGCCATTGCTGAACTGCTAACTGCACGCGGCCATGCGATTCCGCTGGTCCTCGACCAAACGCTCGACGATCTAGTGACGCCTGAGCGACTGACCGCGGTGCGCTACCTGGCATCGGTCGCCGAACTCTCCAAACTGCAGATCGTTGCCCTGACCGATGACCAAGGCTTGATGGAAGCGGTCCGCGCGGTGCATGGCAACGTCGTGCCGATGGTGGTATCGCGAGCCCTGCACAGCGAGCAGCAACCGTCCGAGCTGGATGTCAATCGCCAGTTGCTCGGCTACGCCAACGATTTTGAAGCCGACAAGTGGAGCGAGCCGGTCGCCGCCGCTCACCACCCGGTCAATCCGCCGCGCGCGGAAGTGAAGGGACACGGGCCGCTGACCGAGCGATCCGACATCGAACACATTCCGTCGGTCGGCGCGCGGGCCGCCACACGTTTGCGAGCCTTAGGGATCGACACGGTCAGGGATTTGCTCGAAGCCGACTATGGCTGGCTGATTGAAAACGCGCGCCTGGAAGGCATACCCAGCGAAGCGATCGATACTTGGCAGAGCGAAGCCCGATTGCTGTGCGCGATGCCGCAGTTGCGACCGTTCGATGCGCGGGTCTTGGCGGGAGCCGGCGTGCGCGATCATCGTCAACTGGCAGAGATGCACCCGAGCCGCTTGCTCGAGTACGTCGAAGATTTTTTAGCGACCGATCGCGGCCGACGCATTATGCGCAGCGGCACGACTTATGAACTTTCGCGGATCACGGCTTGGATCGCTTCGGCCAAGCGTGGCGGTGCCGATCGCGCCGGTGCGGTGCGCAGAGGCAGCGAGCCTAGCGATGCGTCGCACGACGCCGCGCCGCATAACTCCTTTGGCGATCCATCGCGAGGCGTGCGACCGCGCGGCGGGCGCCCCCGCACCGAGCGGCCTCAGCACCGCGACGAGTCGATTCCCACTTACCAAATCGTCGAGCGCGATGATCAGTCGCACGAAGAAGATCGCATCGCCGCCCCGCGCGCCGAGCGCCGTCGCTCGCGCCGCCAGCGCGGCGAGCGACCGGCAGCAGCGCGGCCGGCAAGCGCCGAAGCCGCGGCAACTTCCGGTAGCGAAGATAACGGAACGCCGGGCCGCCGCTTTTACCTCGATCCGTCCAATCCGGTAGTCGAGGCTCCTTCGATCGGCCCGAACCTCGCGCAGCGACTGAGCAAGCTGAACATCTCGACGGTGGAACAGTTGTTGGCCGCCAATGCGGAGGACTTAGCTCGCGATCTCGATCAACCGCGCATCAACGGCAACATTGTTCGCGCTTGGCAAGAGCAAGCCCGGCTGGTCTGCCGCATTCCTAACTTGCGCGGTCATGATGCCCAGATCCTGGTCGCTTGCGGCGTGACTTCGCCCGAAGCACTCGCTCGCATGGAAGCCGGCGCGCTGCTCAAGAAGGCCTCGGCCTTCGTCAACAGCACGCAAGGCCAGCGCGTCCTCCGCGGCAGCGACGCGCCCGACCTGGAAGAAGTCCAAAACTGGATCCGCTGGGCCAGCCACAGCCGCACGCTGCTGGCAGCGTAGCGATCTCGAAAGAGCCCCTCCCCCCCGGCCCCCTCTCCCCGAAGCGGGGCGTGGGGTAGGAAGAAAATGGTTGCGTTTGCCTTATATAACACTTCTCTCCCCTCGCCCCGATTCGGGGCGAGGGGCCGGGGGTGAGGGGTCTTCAGAACCCGCGTCGACGCCTCTATCGGTCCGCATTTTTCACCGCTATCGCGATCCTTTGCGATAGAGTTCGACGTGATACGGCCCGCGGAACTGGAGCATCAGCGCGCCGGGCCGCGCGAAGCGATCGAAGACCGCTCGCAGAAAATGCTCTTCGCCCGGCCATGGATAGACGAACGTCAGCGCAAAGTCGCTCAGCAACATATCGTGAGCCTGATAGGCCGGCGGGATCTTGTGCGTCAGGCTGACCAGCGGATCATCTTCTTCGGCGAGCTGGGCCGAGCCGAGCGGTAGAAAATTCCCCTGCCAGATCTCCGCGCGTACCTGGTTCTGCTCCAGCAGTTCGCGAGCTTGAGCGCATAAAAACACTTCGGCTTCGATCCCTATGGCGTCCAATCCCAACAGGGCAGCAACGCCGGTCACGATCCCAAAGCCGCAGCCCCACTCGCAGAACAGGTTGCCATCGTTCAACTCTTGCGCGACGCAGGCCGCCAAGGCGCGGCTGACATAGTCGAAGTCGCACTCGATGTATTGCGGCAGCGGCTTTTGGGGAAACTGATCCCAGTAGCGTTCGATGCGGGCCCGGCCTGCGGCCAGCCAAGCCTCGACCGCGTCGGGCAGTTTCACGTCTTCGATCTCTAGCTCGAGCTGCTTGAGCGACATTTACGAATCTTCTTGTTGTAAGGAATCGGCCCGGGCCAGATTCGGTATGGGCTTTGTGTCTTCGTGTCTTGGTGGTGAAAAACAAACCACCAAGACACCAAGGCACGAAGTTTCGAAAACTTGAGTCAAACCCGAAATAATCGCCCGGTCCAGCGACAACTCCGCCGTCCGGCTAGTCTCATCCACACATCTGCAACCGGTCCGCTTCTTCTGCGGAAATCTTGCGTTGAAACATCACCACCGATCGTTTCCGGTAGCCGATACCCCCGACGGACCGGTGTGTGCCCACATTCCGTCCTCGCCTTTGCCTGTCGCAAATGGAGGGGATGGCACCCAGCGTGGAGCTGGCCGGGTCCTTCGAAGAAGCACAACAGAGGCCGAGAAAAGATATTTCCCGGCAACCGTCTCGTTCTCGAAATCGGTCCACGGCATGAATGTAACACGCTCCAGTACTGAATCCATGACCAGTTTCCAAGCAACGCTGGTGAATGCGGGCTATGGACAGTTGGCGCTGCGAGACCAGAACGGCAAGATCGCTCAGAAGTGGACGCTCGGCGGCCCGAAGTGCGTCATCGGCGCGCATGCAAATTGTAACGTGCGTTGCATGCTGCCAGGAATCGCCGACCATCATCTGCTGCTTGTCGTCGGCGGGCGACAGATTTATGTGCGGGCCCTCGCGCCCGGAGTCGAGCGCGACGGCGTAGCGGTCAACGAACTGGTCCTCTCGGGCGATCACACTCAGCTCGCTTTCAGCCTGGCAGGGCACCGCTTCGAGTATGCGCGAGTGCACTCGACCGTCCCGATCGCTCAGCCGCTGGTCGAAGAAACAACATCTTCCAGCGCAGGAAAGCCAATTGGCGATGCGGCGGGCGCTCCGAAACGTTTGCGGTTCACCTTCGTTCAAGAGCTGGAAAAAAATCGTGCCCGCAACGAAGCCAGCCCCGAGGTGGCATCAGCGATCCAATGAACGAGCTAGCGGCCGGCCAGGGTCGAGGATATCGTCCGCGATGCGCTGAGCCCGGTCGAGCTT
>JBQCEI010000861.1:0-2027 GCA_051960375.1 Aureliella sp.
AGACATAGCCCGAAGCCCCCCAGCCCAGCCATAGTAACCGTAGTCGCCGTACCAGCCACCCCAGCCATAGCCCCAGCCCCAACCATAGCCCCAGCCGCCGACGTTATTCCAGGTCGTCGGAGACCACTCGTCGGTCGAGTCGAGATAGTACTGTTTCCACGCGTCACCGACGGTCGTGGCGTAGTTGTCGGCTGAGTCGGCCAGGTCGTCGTTTAAGTCCTTGAGCGCGTCGGCCGTGGCGTTGTCATAGTCGATGCGCACGATGATTTCTTGCTCGGCGCGAATCGCTTCGGCCGTAGCATTGGCCACGTAAAGATTGGCTTCGGCGGTCGCCAGAGCAATCGTCCTCGCTTCCTCTGCGGCAGCGGTGCTTTGGGTGTAGGCAATGGTCGCTGAATTGATATTGCCCATGTTGGTGAGGTTTGCGGCGTTGACCGCATCGACGTGAGCCAGGCCCGCGATGGAGACGGCGTCTTCGTAGGCATCGCGAGCCACTCGGACGGCATTGGCGTGATTGGCGTCGGCGAGCGAGACAGCGTACTGGAAGTTTGCCAGATTCGACCCGATGGCCGCCGCTGCCGCTTGTTTGGCGAGGGCGTACTGGTTGTAAAGAGTCGTTTCATAAATGCCGCGGATGCTGATGCGATCTTCGCGTTGAGCCGCTCCCGCGATAAAGCTATTGCGTTCCTTGATTCCGCCGGCCTCCATCGAGTCGTAGTCATACGCTCCATCGGAGTAAGCCAAGGCGACCTTGTAGGCGCGATCATGTCCGGCCACCGCAGTTGCGTAAGCGATGTCTGCGTTGCCCAGCTTCGTGGCCAGATCAACCGCAGCGGCGCGGAGGCCTCCGGCCATGGTCTTTTCGGCAACCCCTCTGTCGTGCGTCGATGCAGCCGCGTCGGTTTGAGCGAGAGCTGCCTGGTGTGTAGCTTTGGATGCCGCATTGGCATGTTCGCTGGCGATAGCGTCGGCGCGGGCGGTGCGCAAGGCATCCCAGGCGGCGTGCGAAGCAGAATCAAAGTCGCTCGTTACGGTGGTCATCGATGCGTTGTAGTCATCGTATGCGCCTTGGACCGTGCTTTCATAGTCGCTGTACTCGATGTCGCCGCGCCAGTACTTCTCCGACGCCGTGCCGGTCGTTCCCCACAAGGCGGCTTGCGCGTCGGAGGAGCCGTTGCGGTAGTCGCGCCAAGCCGCCGCCATCGACCGCTGGTACGTCGACTCAGAAGCGGTGGCAGCTCCCGCCTGAGCCGCATTGTCATCGCGGTCGGCGGTGCGGGCATCGCTGTTTCGCGTCGTCGTGGCCTGTGTATCGATGAGAGTCAAACCGGCCATATCGAGGGCATACTGGTATTTCGCCTCGGCCGCTGCGACCGCATACGCATCGCGCGCGTCGGCGATCGCATCGGTCCTCCCCTTCTCATCGAGCGTTACGTTGATCGTATGATCGCGATCGGCCGTCGTAGTGCTTTGCGTGTGGTCGTTCTCGGCGGTGCGCATCGCTTGAGCAAAAGTGATTTCCGCATCGCCGCTGGCGTTGGCCCAATTGACCTCGATGGTGCCCATGGAGACATGCATGGCGGACCACGGCGTGTTGACTGCCGAGTTCCAAGTGCTCATGTCGGCCGCGTATAGGCTCGCCTCGTTGACGCGATAAGCCTTGAGGTCAACGGCGTCATCGACCGACCGATCGCCATTGAGCTGCGCTTGGGTGTCGGTATAGAGCTTGTCGGCCGGTGCCGAAGCTTGGACGTATACGACGTGAGCCGCCGCGACGGCTTGTGAGTAATCGCCATCGATTCGCATGGTGGCTATGGCGAAGTCGCGATCGATCAGGGCCGTCGTTTCGTAATAGAGTTTGAGGTCTCCTGCTATCCCATTGGACTTCGAGTCCGAAGCGGCATCGATGTTGTCCTGGTCTTTCTCCAGTTACCCCGCGTAATGCTGGTACACGTTTAGTTTTTTTAAATTTTGCCGAAATGCAACGCATACGATTGGTTGTTGATATCCTTTTTGATCGTGGTACA
>JBQCEI010000862.1:0-2264 GCA_051960375.1 Aureliella sp.
GATTGGTTAGAAACGCGATGCGGCCCGGTGAGTTTTGACAGTGGAGTACGGCAATCGGTTTTAAGTCCCGGTAGGGACGGCAGCCCCATGCCGGCGGCGCGAGCCGCCGGATTGGATCAGCGCAGTAAGGGTGAGTCCCGAAGGGACGACAGAGGAAGCGCGAAGACGTGCCGCAGAATGGCTGTCGTCCCTTCAGGACTTGATGATCGATGAGGCGCATGGCTCTACCGGCGGCTCGCGCCGCCGGCATGGGGCTGCCGTCCCTACCGGGACTTAAAACCGATTACCGTACTCCACTGTCAAAACTCATCAGGGCGACCGGTGCTTCTGGCCACTCATACCCGGGGCGAAGAGGTCTGCCTGCTCGATAGCGGTAATCGAACGTTAACACTTATCAGGGTGCGCTTGGACATGAGATTCGGTTCGAAGGTCGTCGCGGTCACCGGTGGCGCGCAGGGCATCGGGCGGGGATGCGTGGGGGTGTTTCACCACGAAGGGGCCAGCGTCGCGATCATCGATCGCGATGAAGCGGCCGCGGTCGAGCTGGCCGAAGAACTCAACGCCCGCCGCGCCGACAGCGCTCAGCCATTTACGTGCGACGTGGCAAACGAGGAGCGCTTGCGCGAGACGATCGACCGCGCTGCCAACCACTTCGGCCGGCTCGATTGCCTGATCAACAACGCCGGCATCCATCCGCCCGACACGCCGATCGAGCAGATGCCGCTCGAGCAAGTGCGGCGCGTCTTCGAAGTGAATTTTTACAGCACGTACGTCGCTGCGCAGGCCGCCCTGCCCCACTTGCGCAAATCGCGCGGCACGATCATCAACATGAGCTCGATGACCGCCGTGCTCGGCCAAAAGAACTCGGCCGCTTATGCCGCCAGCAAAGGCGCCCAGCTCAGCTTCACCAAAGCGCTGGCGCTCGAGTTGGCCGCCGATGGCATTCGCGTCAATGCCGTGCTGCCGAGCAACGTCGATACGCCGTTGATGCGAGCTTGGGCCAGCAGCCTGTCCGATCCGCAAAGCGCCCTGGAACGCATTGCTCAGCTGCAGCCGCTGGGGCGGATGGCCAAGCCCGAAGAGATCGGCCGCGTGTGTTTGTTCCTGGCGAGCGACGATGCGAGCTTCATCACCGGCCAAGGCATCGAAGCCGACGGCGGAGCGGCGCTCGATTACTGAGGAAGATTTTTACCGCGGAGGACGCGGAGAGCGCGGAGGAAGATTTTCTTAAAACAGCTCATCCACGATCGGCACGCCGTGCTCGTCGAGCCACTGTTCCTCGGCCTTGGCTTCGGCCGATTGCTTGAGAGCTTCGTAGATCCGCAGGCGATGAAACCGCATGACGGCCAGGCCCCACATCTCGAGCCCCAGGCGGCTCTTGGCAGCTAGAATCCGTTTGCGGATTTGCTCGGTCTGGGACAGAGGTGCCGGCGGGGCGCTCGGTGCTGCGGGCGTTTGGCTTTCGGCGGACGAGTTGGTAGGCGGCTGCGGTTTTGATTTCGCCTCGTCGCGTTCTTTCTTGGCCGATGGTTTGGAGCTGGCGCGTCCGATGTCCTCTTCCATCTTTTCGATCGCCTCGTTGGCCAGGCCCAGCGCTTCGAGATCCCGCTTCATGCTGTGCAGGACCCAGGCCTTGGTGTCCAACAGGGCCGCATCGCCGGGAACCATTTTCAGCGCGCGGTCGATGTCTTTGAGCGCATCGTCAAGTTCAATACCCGCTTGGGCTCGAAGATAGGCCAGCAGATTCAAGTCTTGCGGGTCCCGAGGCCCGCCCTTGGAAAAAGCGATCTTCATTGCTTGAACGGCGCGCTGGTAATCGAATTCTTCGATAAAGATCTGAGCAACCCGGGCGGCCATCGCGGCGCTGCGCGGATCAGTCTCGGCGGCCTTCTTGAGCAGGTTGAGCACCTCGTCGGAATTGGTGTTGTCTATTTGCGCGATCCAAAAATCGCGATCGCTGGCAACCGTATCATCCCAAGCGATCGCCCGCTCGAGATATTGCCGGCCGGCCCCGCGCTCGCCGTCGCGGTAAGCGTTGGCCGCCGCGGCGAGATACCAGCGCGAGACCTCGCGCGGAATGAACACTGGCCCCAGCACGAGGGCCACCGTCGCAGAAACGATCGCCACCGTCGACCAGCTCCATCGAGGCTGCCGCATACTTTTCCTTTTCCTTATTCTCTTTCAATCCGAAGGCCACCCGGGCCGGCTTATCTTCGCACGAAATTCCACTGTCCATGGTACGCCTGCTGATAGCACGCGCGAAG
>JBQCEI010000863.1:0-4997 GCA_051960375.1 Aureliella sp.
GGCCGACTTGAATTTCTCGATGGCGCCACAAGTGTTGTTGCCCCCCGTCGGCGACGATTCGGCGCTCGTTCGCAGATACCTCGAACACTTCTTCCAAGCCGATGACAAGCTAGATGATTTTGCCAAGTATCTCGGGCGCGAATATCTGACGCGCGTGTTGGCCGAAACGAAGATTCTCTATGGCGCTGAAGATCCAGCCGCTTGGTATGCCAAGCTCAGCCCCGCCGAGCAGAAGGCGCTGCGCGAGCGCGTCGAGCTGCGTTTCGCTCCTCAGAACAAAGTGACTTGGACGACGGGCGATTCAGCCGAGCTGCTTGTCGAAGTCAAGAACGTGCCGCAGCTGTTGATCAAGATCTACGAAGTCAATCCTCGCAATTACTATCGCGCGTTCAAGCGGCCGATCGGCACCGATATCGACTTGGACGGCCTGGTCGCCAACGCGCACCGCGAACTCGACTACTCTCAGGCCGCCGATCGGCGCCACTTGGAAAAGATCGCGCTGCCCGAGCTGGATGGGCGCGGCGTGTGGGTGGTCGATCTTCTAGGAGGCGGCCAGCGCTCGCGAGCTCTGGTGCAGAAGGGGAGCCTCTCGAGCGTGCAGCAACTGACCGACGCGGGGCACTTGTTGCAGATCTACGACGAGAGCGGCGAGATCATCAAGACGGCTCACGTCGAAATCAACGACCGCGCTTTTGAGCCCGACTCCGAAGGCCGCATCCTCATCCCATACAGCGAGACGACCCACACCGAAAACATTCTGCTGGTCGACGGCGACTTCGCCAGCCAAGAGCCGCTGGCGCTGCAGAGCGAGAGCTACCAGTTGCAAGCCGGTTTTGTCATCGACCGCCAAGCGCTCGTCGCCGGTACGCAGGCCGGCGTGCTGATCCGCTCACGGCTGACGTGCAACGGCCGGCCGGTTAGTTTGCAGCTGCTTGAAAAACCTCGCTTGACGATCACCGCGGTCGACATGGATGGCATCTCGACTTCGCAAACCTCGAGCGACTTGAAGCTGGGCGACGCAGCCGACTTGCTGCATCGGTTCCTGGTACCACAGCGTTTGGCCAGCATCCAGTTCACGCTGGTAGCGCGCGTCTACAACCAAAGCCTCGATGTGCGCCAGGACGTCAGCGCTTCAGAGACGGTGCAGTGCAACGACATCGACCACACGGCTTCCATCGGCGGGTTCTTCTTGCGCGAAGTCGACAAGGGGTATCGCTTGCTCGTGCTCGGTCGCAACGGCGAACCGATGCCCAAGCTGCCGGTGTCGCTCGTCTTCACCACGATGGACGTGAACCACCCCGAGACCGTTACGCTGGCGACCGATGCCGACGGCCAGCTCGACTTGGGATCGTTGCCGCGAGAGACCACGCTGGTCGCCGGCGCCCAAGGTGTCCAGCCGGCGACGTTCAGGCTCGAGCGCCGCACCCGCAGCTGGCCCGACGTCCTTCATGCCGAAGCAGGTAAGCAGATCGTGCTGCCGCTGGGCAGAGATCGCGAAGAGGCCAGCGCGTTTACTCTCACCGAGTTGCGGCACGATGCGCCGTATCGCGTGCTGGACAAGAAAGTCGACATCGGCGCCGGCAAGCTGACCATCGGTGGACTGGAGCCGGGCAGTTTTGTACTGCGCGACCATCGCTACGACGTTCGCGTTCGGATCGCAGTGGTCGATTCTTCCGATAATTCCGCGGGCGAGAGCGGGTACTTGATCGGCCACAAGCGAGCGCTCGAAATCAGACCGCGGCAGCAGCTGGCGATCACCGAGACCCGCGTCGACGACAAGGAGCTCCGCATCAAGCTGACCGGAAGCGATGCGCACACGCGCGTTCACGTTCTGGTCAATCCGTTCGTTCCCACGCTCGATCCCGCTGAACAATCGCGGCTGGGTTACCCGCCAGTGTTCGAACAGACGCGTTCCTACACTCGCAATCTGTTTGTCGATTCGCTCCAGCTCGACGAAGAATACAGTTACATTCTGCAGCGGCAGCAAGCGGCCAAGTATCCCGGCAATCTATTGCCGCAGCCGAGCTTGCTGGTGCATCCCTGGGAGGTTTCGGTCAGCGAGAATCAATCCAAGCAGGCTGCCGCCGGCGAGGCGATTCCGCCGATGAGCGCACCGGCGCCGGCAGCCCCGACCGAGTCCGCCGCAGCGGCTGGCGGAAAAGCCGTTCAGGCTCCTCAGTCGACTAGCTATGATTTTCTGGCTCAGGGAACGCTCGTAGCCGCTAACCTCAAGCCCGACGACGAAGGCATGGTGGTCGTTCCGCTGGAAAAGCTAAAAGGATATTCGAGCGTCACGGTCCTGGCGGTGCATCCGACGACGACCGATTCGCGCGAAGTCGCGCTGCCGGAAACGGAATTGCACAAGCGCGATCTGCGTTTGAAGGAATCGTTTCCCGCCGAGAGCCATCTGGCCGAGAAGCAATCGGTGCGCGTGCTCAAGGCCGATGAAAAGGTCGACTTGGGCGATGCTCGGACCAGCCGCGTGCAGCTGTATACGACGCTGGCCGACGTCTACCGACTTTACGGCACGTTCCTGAACAACGCCGAATGGGAAAAGTTCCGCTTCGTCACCGAGTGGCCGCAACTGAGCGATGAGGAGAAGCGCAGCCGCTACAGCGAGATGTCCTGTCACGAGCTCGACTTCTTCCTGTACCGCAAGGATCGCAAGTTCTTCGATAACGTCGTGGCGCCGCTGCTGGCGCAGAAGCTCGACAAGCAACTGGTCGATCGCTGGCTGCTCGACAAATCGCTCGAGGGTTACGGAACGCTGTGGCGCATCGAGCGTTTGAACACGCTCGAGCGCGTGCTGCTGGCCGAGCGCTTGAAGGGAGCTTCCGAAGGCACGAAGCGTTGGCTGGATGAGTATCTGGCGGCCCATCCGCTCGATCCGGTCGCTCGCAGCCAGCGGTTTGAGACCGCTCTGCGCGGGACGCTGCTGGATGTCAGCGGCGACAAGAGCATGATGTACGAATCGCTCGCGCTAAGCGATGAAGTCCAAAGGCGAGCAGGCGCCGTTCCCTTTGGCAGTTACAACGGCCCGATGGGCGGCATGGGGGGCGCGATGAGCGGGTACGCCGCCGGAAGCGGCCCTGGGGTCGAGCCGGACTTCAACAGCGCTGCGCCCCGCCTGGGTACTCGAGCGAACGCGCGGGCCGGTGCGGCCAAGTCACGGCTTGGCGTGGACGCGGTCCAGCTCGAAGCCAAAGCCGAAAAAGCAGAAGCAGAAGAAGCCAAGGATCGCGGCAGGCAGCTAAGCGAGAATGATGTTTACTTCCGCGCCGAGCGCTTGAAGCGATCCGATGCGCTTGGCAAAGCTCGCTTTTTTCAGACGCTCGACCAAACGCGCGAGTGGGCCGAGAGCCAGTTCTATCATGTGCGGCTGCAGAACCAAGCGCCCGAACTGATCCCGCCGAGCCTCTTCTGGCAAGAGTTTTTAACCGATGCGGCGGGGGAAGATTTTCTCTCGCAGAATCTCGACCTGCCGGTGACCAACGTCAACGAAGCGCTGTGCGCTTTGGCAGTGCTCGATCTGCCGTGGGAAAGCCCGCGGGCCGATATGAACGTCAACGAGAATCGCCTGGTGGTCAGCGCCGAGCGCGACGCGATCGCGTATGTGCAAAGCATCGAACCGACCGAAGAGGTCGAAGAGAACAGCTCGATCCTCGCCGGCCGCGACATCTACTTGGCCGAGCCGCATACCGACGAAGAGAGCAATCGTGCGCTGCAAGACCAGCCGCTGCTCATCGGCGTGCCGTATCGGGCCAACGTTGTCGTCACCAACCCCAGCGGCACCAAACAACGCGTGAAGGTGTTGTATCAATTGCCCGAGGGAGCCATGCCGTTGGCCTCGAGCAAAGTCACTCGCTCGACCACGATCGAACTGAATCCGTACAGCACGGCTCAAGTCCAGTACGTGTTCTACTTCCCCGAGCCGGGCAAGTTCGAACACTACGGCGGGCAGGTCGCAAGCGAAGCCAACGGCAAGCATCTGACGGCCACCAAGAGCCAGTCGCTGCGCGTGCTGGCCGAGCCTGAGTCGGTCGACGAAACGACATGGAGCTACGTCGCCGCTTGGGGAACCAACGAGCAAGTGCTCGCTTACTTGAAGAAGGCCAACCTCCAGCGGCTGGATGTCAGCCGCATCGCCTTCCGCATGAAGGACAAGTCGTTCTACGAGCAAGTCATCGAACTGCTGGCCCGCGCGCAGCGCTTCGATGCGGTGCTCTGGGGTTACTCGCTCAAGCATCTCGATACGGACGACATTGCTCAGTTGCTGCATCATCGCCGCGACTTTACCGGCGAACTCGGGCCGGTGCTCGCCAGCCGGCTGATCACGATCGATCCGCAGCAGGAAATGAGCTACGAGCATCTCGATTACAGGCCGCTGGTCGTAGCTCGCATCCATCAACTGGGACGCAAACGCGTCGTGCTGAACGACCGCTTGTTCACTCAGTACTCGCACATGCTCGACGAGCTCGCGCACGGGCCCAAGATCGACGACGATCGGCGGATGGAGCTGTGCTATTACTTGCTGCTGCAGAACCGCATCGAAGAGGCGCTCGACTGGTTCGACGAAGTGGATGTCGATAATCTGGTGACGCGTCTGCAATACGATTACTTCGATGCGTACCTCGATTTCTTCCGCGGCAAGTACGACCGGGCCAGTGCCATCGCCGAGCGCTATGCCGCTTATCCGGTACCGCGCTGGCGCGAGCTGTTCGCACAAGTTACCGATCAAGTGCGACAGCGCGATGCGCTGCTGTCGGGACAAGAGCTGACCTCGGTCACGTCCCTCGAGAGCAGCGTCGAGCGCGAAGAGCGGCTGCTGACCGATCGTCGCGAAGCGCAGCAGACGCGGCAAGCAGCCGAGAGCCCGGCCTTGGACCTGGCGGTCGCCGACGGCGTGGCCAGCGTGCAGTTTCGCAATCTCGATTCGGTGCGCGTCAATTACTACTTGATGGACATCGAACTGCTCTTCAGCCGCAATCCGTTCGTAT
>JBQCEI010000864.1:0-7341 GCA_051960375.1 Aureliella sp.
GCTCTCGGCGCCCGATTCCGCCTGCAGAATAGCGATGGACGCCTTACGCTCCATCTCGGTCAGGAAGCGGAAGCAAACCCGTGGCCACGGCCGTTGCCAATCAAAATACGAATTGACAGAGGCGAGCTTCCCGATACGGTCTTGCTGGAAACTGACCGTGAACAGAACCGAATCGAAGTCCAACGAGAGACAGAACGCGAGGGCCGAATACTGGTCCCGGCGTTGATTACGGCAGAATCAAGACGCCAGAAAGAACCGAGCAACTCGAGCGATTATCTAAGAGCTTTTAAGGATTCCCAATGATCGCCATTGTTACTGGCATGATTGCCACCTATCCAGTCGGGGGTGTCGCCTGGGACTACGGGCAGTATGCCCTTGGGCTCGAAAATCTTGGGATAGACGTTTACTATCTCGAGGACACGGGCAATCCGACTTACGATCCCGTCGGATATGAATATAGCGATGACTACTCCTATGGAGTCCGCTTTCTCGAGGAATCATTGACTGCGCTGAGTCCGACACTTGGACAACGTTGGCACTACCGAGCGCCGGACGATTCAACCGCAGGAATGGCTCCCCAGGAATTTCAAAAGCTTCTAGAAAAAGCGGACTTTTTTTTAAACGTATCCGGAGGCACCTTGCTCCGCGATGAGTACATGGCTTGCCCACATAAGATTTTGATCGACTCAGATCCTGGCCTGAACCATTTTGTCAACTACCCCGGGTGGGACGCAGAGCCAGGCTGGCAAGGAACTCACGGATTCCGCGGACACGACCACTTTTTCACCTATGCAGAGCGGATTGGAGCTGCTGATTGCGTCTTGCCCGACCTGGGCATCGCATGGCATCCAACGCGCCCTCCGGTCATCATGGACAAGTGGCACGCCACGAGTCCAGGCGACAACTGGACTTCAGTGATGACCTGGAACCACCTGCGCAAGCCGGTGCAATACAAAGGCACCACCTACGGCTCAAAGGAGATGGAATTCCCGAAAATAGAGACACTGCCGCAGCGACTTCCCAACACACGCTTTGAGCAGGCAATCGGGGGAAGCTCGGCAGCAATGAACCACCTCAGTGCCCTCGGCTGGCAAGTCGTCGATTCGCATCTGGTTTCTCGCACAATGAACGAATATCGCGATTACATCGAGGGCTCTCGAGGCGAATTGAGTGTTGCCAAAAACCTATACACGGCCACACGATCCGGTTGGTTTAGTTGTCGTTCGGTCTGTTACTTGGCGGCTGGACTGCCGTGCGTTCTTCAAGACACCGGCTTCAGTGAGTTCATTCCAACGGGCGAAGGCCTCATGGCCTGGGACACTCTAGACGACGCTGAGCGATCAATTCGGGAAGTCGAATCGCGCTATCAGTTTCATCAACGCCGCGCGCGAGAAATCGCCGGCGAGTACTTTGCAGCCGACCGAGTGCTCCTTGACCTCCTGTTGAAAGCCGGACTTCCGGTGTAGAGTCATATTGAGATTGGTGCACCGATTTCTTTCTGCCGCACCCTCCGCGCTCTCCGCGGTAAAAATCGGTTTTCATCCCGGCCGGCGGCTTTGCCAAGTCCAGTGGCGGTCGCTGGTCATGGTGACGTCCTCGGGGGGGAGGCCGTGCTGGGCCACTAGGGCTCGGATTTCGTCGAGCGTCAGGGCGGCGTAGAGCGATTGGCGGAACAGCGTTTGCGCAGCGGGCGCTTCGCTGCCGGCGATGCGCTCGACCAGTTCTTCGACTGCCTCGGCAGTCTCTGGGCGGCAGAGATCGCGGACGAAGATGCGTCCGCCGGGGCGTGCCAGCCGCACGATTTCGTCGATCGCCCGCTCGGGATCGGGTAGGTGATGAATGAGGCTGTTCGAGATCACTGCATCGAACATCTCGTCGTCGATCTCAAGTGCCTTAGCGTCACCGTGATGGAGCTGGATGCGGTAATCCATGCTGGCCACCGAGACGTTGTAGCGAGCGACGTCGAGCATGCTGATCGCTCCGTCGCTGGCCAGCACGCGGCAGTCGGCAACGCGCCCGCAAAGCTCGATTGGAATCCGAGCCGTGCCGGTCCCGAGGTCCAGAATGTCGGGTCCGACCGGTCCACCGGCGAGCAAGTCGTCGACGAAGCGGCGGTTGACCTCGCTGTGATCCATCTCGTCGTAGGTGATCGCTTCCTGCGGGTCATCCATCAGTTCGGGTTCCAATTGTCGAGCTAGCATCAAACCGAGTCCTTGAAAGTTCCTGCAGGGTCATTCCAGGTTCAATTCTAACCGCGGAGGGCGCGGAGGGGGCGGAGGGTGTGACGCCGAAAAACGTGGTGAAGTTAGCATGCCATTTGCTGCATGCGGTCGCATTCGAATCGTGCCCGTCCACCACTCAATGCTGAGGTAGAAAAGCATGTTTTCCTGGCTGAAACGATGTCGCATGAGCAGCTTGGGAATGCTGTTCCTGGGAGTGGCTTGCAGCGGTGGGCCGCTGGCGGCGCAGAGCCACGAGTCGCCCGACTTGCCCAAGCCGTATGCGACCAAGTCGGCCATTCACTTCCCGAAAGTGATCGGCTGGTCGGAAGGCGGCCATCCGAAAGCTCCCGAAGGGTTTGAAGTGCGGGTCTTCACCGAGCTCGAAAATCCTCGCTGGTTCTACGTCCTGCCCAACGGCGATGTGCTCGTGGCCCAGTCGCGAACGCTGCCGAAGTCGGATTCGGAGTCGGAGTCGGGCGACGAAGATCAAAAGAAGTCTGGCAGCAAGGCTCAAAAGCAAGACGAAAAAAACCCACAAGACTCGAAGGATGACCAAAGCGGCAAGGAAGAAAAACTTGCCGAGGGAATGAAGAAATCGAAGACCGTCACCGGCTCGTCGCCCAATCGCATCACGCTGATGCGCGATCGCAATGGCGACGGCAAGCCCGAGCTGGTCACGACTTTTCATGAAGGTCTGCATCAGCCTTTTGGCATGGCGCTGGTCGGCGATCAGCTGTTCATTGGTGCGACCGACGCGCTTTGGGCGTTCGATTATCAGAAGGATCAAACGCGGCTCTCGGGCGAAGGAGAAAAAATCATCGACCTGCCGGCCGGCGGCTACAACAATCACTGGACGCGCAACGTGCTCGCCTCGCGCGATGGCAAGAAGCTCTACGTTTCGGTCGGCTCGGCCAGCAACGTAGCCGAACACGGCACTGCCGAAGAGATGCTGCGAGCCAACGTGCTCGAGCTGAACCTCGACGGCACCGGCTTGCGAGTGTTTGCATCGGGGCTCCGCAATCCGGTCGGCATGGCTTGGCGACCGAAGTCCGATCAGTTGTGGGTCGCAGTCAACGAGCGCGATGAGCTGGGCGATGAACTGGTGCCCGACTACTTGACCAGCGTCAAGGAAGAAGGCTTCTATGGCTGGCCGTATAGTTACTGGGGCGATCATGCCGATCCGCGTCTGGAAGGCAAGCGCATGGACCTGGTCAAGAAAGCGATCGTGCCCGATGTGGATTTGGGTTCGCACACCGCCTCGCTCGGCTTGGTGTTCTACGAAGCCAATGCCTTTCCCGAGAAATATCGCGGCGGGGCTTTCATCGGTCAGCGTGGTTCATGGAATCGATCCAAGTTCGCCGGCTATCGCGTCGCCTTTGTGCCGTTCGAGGACGGCAAGCCAGCGGGCGAACCGGAAGATTTTTTGACTGGTTTTATCGCTAACGAAGATGAAGTGTACGGCCGGCCGGTCGGAGTTGCGGTCGATGCCCAGGGAGCGCTGCTTGTGGCGGATGAACCTGGCAACACGATTTGGCGCGTGAGCTGCAAACCAAACGAGCGGTAATCCGCTCGTTCCCAGGCTCTGCCTGGGAACGCACTGTCTTGGAGGCTCCGCCTCCCAGAACCTGCCATGAAGCATTGCCGATGTCGCTGCCCCAGCGAGGCAGAGCCTCGAAGACAGTGCGTTCCCAGGCGGAGCCTGGGAACGAGGAGAGCTGCCACCTTACCGCAGTAGGCTCGTTAGCGCTTCATCGAGTTTGGGTAGCGCGTCGCGAGCGGACTCGTTCGTGGCCGCGCGGAGCTGAGGCAGCAGGGCGAGCAGTTGCTCGACGACGTCGCTGCGGCGGCTGGCGATATCGCTCACCTCCCAGCGATCGTCGGGTTTGACGTACAGATGAGCTGGCTCGTCGCTCGTTTGCAGCAAACTCCACGCGGGGGTGCGAATCCACAGCTTGTCATGCTGAGCCAGCTTGTCATGCTGAGCCAACCACGCGAGCGTGTGTTCCGGCGGCCACTGGGTCGAGATGCGCGGCGGGCCGGCTCGCCACATGTTGCGTCCCCACAGCTTCGGCGCGTGCGGCGGATCGATGCCCATCGCCACGAGCAGCGTCAGCGGCAGATCGGGCAACTGGCACAGCTCGGCTCGCCGCATGCCGACCGGCGGGCCGGCGGCTCGGCGGATCATTGCCGGCACCGCGGCTTCTTCGGTGTACGCTTGGCCGTGCGACCTGCCGATCAACCCATGTTCGCCCAGCGGAACTCCTCCGGTAGAACTGAGAAGCCAGGTCCACTGGTCGCGATCCTCGCGAGCGGCGATCGTCTGCTCGATCGCATCGATCGCTTCGTCGAGCACGGCGACTTGAGCCGCGGCGACTTGGCCCCAGCCGACAATCAAGTCGGGATCGGTCTCGGCATCGACGACGATGTCGGGAAAGGTCGCCGAATCGGGCGGCGGCGGATCTTCCGGATCGGTCATTGCTTGCCGTAGTTCCAGCGGAGCGTCCCAGACGTGCCGCAAGCCGCGAGCGTGAATCCACACCAGTCCGCTCGTCTCGGGCGATGCGAGCTCTTCCATCGCGGCCGCGAAGACGTGCATCAAACTGCACCCCTCCGCCGTCGGGGCCGGCTCGGACACGGCCGGCACATCGACCAGCGTCACTTGCGGACAGCCGTACTTTTCGGCCACGCGGGCCGCCTCGGGCGAGTCGGTGATTAGACGGCCCGGCACGTTGCGCTCGGAGAGAGCATGCCAAAGCGTCCACGCGGGCGGCTGCTCGCAGCTGGCATGAGTGGCTGTCCACAGGCTTCTCAGTTGCGATTCCAGCTCAAAGGAATCGACAAAGCACTGGTCCAATACCAAGGACTGGGATGCCAGGCGGTCGATGGCCGGGGTCGTGGCCGTGGCCGAGCCGTAGGCTCCGACCATCGCGGTCCCCAGTCCTTCGACGATGATAACCAGCGCTTTCATACCCATCCGTTCAATCGATCGTTACATCCGTTACCGCAGCTACGCGTCCACCGCTCCCGCCAGCGCCGCAGAGGCGGACTCGCCGAGCTTCGAGTGTAGTGGTGATCTACAGTTTCGTACACGCCCGCTACTTGGCTCCTGATAACTTCTTCTTTCTGTCTTCGTCCCTTTGTGGTTGACATTCTGCCGTGAGCTCACTTCTCTCCACACCGCCGGCCGTTTCGGTTGTTAATCCAGTAGCGATACCTGCGCCCAAGCCTGCGACGGCCGCCTTGCCCGCGCTCGAGACGACGCACGTGTGGGGGCTCGACTTTGCCAGGCTCGACATGCAGGGCGTCATCGAGCGAGCCGACCAGATCGTCGCCGCGCGAAGCTGCCGCTACTTTATCACGGCGAACTTGAACTATCTGATGCTCTCGGACCAAGTGCCGGAGCTGGCGGCGGTCAACGAAGCGGCCGATGCGATTATCGCCGATGGTTATCCGATCGTGCTCCGCAGCCGCATGCTGCGAGAGCCATTGCCTTGCCGCGTGGCGGGCTCGGACATGATTGTCGAACTGGCGAGATTATCCGCCGAGCGCGGCTATCGCATATTCTTCCTCGGAGCGGCACCCGGAGTAGCGGCCAAGGCGGCGGCCAAGCTGCAGGAGTTATTCCCCGAGCTGCAAGTCGCAGGTTGCTGCGCGCCGCCATATCGAGCCTTGTCCGATGAAGAGCATCAGGAGTTGCTCGCGCAGATTCGCGATTCGGGCGCCGATATTTTGCTGGTCGCCTTCGGCCAGCCCAAAGGGGAGCGCTGGATCTACGAAAACTATGGAGCCCTCGGCGTGCCGCTGAGCATTCAGCTGGGCGCTTCGTTCGACTTCCTGGCCGGCACTGCTCGCCGGGCGCCGGCCTTCTGGCAAGCGATCGGCTGCGAATGGCTCTACCGCTCGCTCTCCGAACCGCGGCGATTGGCACCGCGATACTTGCGCAACATCGCGTTTCTGTTGCGCAAGCTCATCGGTAAATTTTTCTAACAGTTTTTACCGCGGAGGGCGCGGAGAGCGCCGAGGGAGAGATTTATTTCGCTTCGTCGAATGGGATCACTTCGCCGCCTTGAACGCTGAGCAATGGGAGGAATTCCTTTTTGAGGAATTCGAGCGACATTGCGTGCACCGAACCGTCCATCAAACTGGTGATTACGGGACGGTCCGAGTGATCGGCGTCGAGAATGGAGCTCAGCGGGTTGTCGGCATCGATAGCGACATCCTCGGGCTTGGTCCACACCACTGCATGCCCTTTATCGGCCTGGACAAACCAGACCGTAGCGTTAATCCCATCGTCCACATCTTGCAAACGGATCGGCTCGCCGGGTCGGCCGAAAGCGCTATCGGCAGTTAGCGGCGCGACGATCCGCGTCCGCGGCGGATTGGTTTGCGGGGAGACGTCGTTGTAGACGCTCGGGATCAACTGGGCCAGTTTCAAGTTGTGCTCGCTGTCCCATGGCTCGTCGAGATGAAACTCGTTGTATAGCTTCCCCTCTTCAAGATAAGGCAGGATCAGTACGCGCCAGCTCAACAACCGCTTGCCCGCTTTATCGGTTAGAGCCTGCGGCGGCAGACGGCCATTGGCGGATTCAAAGTTATGCAGCGCCAAGGCAATCCTTTTCATGTTATTCATGTGCGCCCGAGTACGGTCGGGACCGAACAGCTTTACGAGCGACTGCGCTAGGGCGATCGAACGTTTCAGCGAGTCCGACTTGAGCACGATATTCCGGCCGTCGGCCGCAAGCTCGAGCTGCGTAGCCTGATCGGGCACGCGAGCCTGAAACAGCTGGTTCACGAAGTCCGTAGTTTTCCGGGCGGCTTCCGCTGACTGCGCAGCGATGCGGAGCTCCGCGTGCGCAGGAGGCAATTCCGTCTCAAGCGAAATCGACTTGAGCGACACGAGCGACTCCGCGAGAGCCGGCGATGAATCGAGATCGTCGCCGGCCCACGACTTGACGGTGCGGGAAGTGACCAGAGCGCTGATCAGCGGCGTCGGCGTCAGTGCCACCAAGCCGTGCGTCGCATCATTGTCTTGCAAAGCTGCCGTCAGATCGGGCGAGACATTGCCTTCCCTTTTCAACAGCGCATCGACCAGCGCCGGCTTGCCGCCAACGACGGCATC
>JBQCEI010000865.1:0-2796 GCA_051960375.1 Aureliella sp.
AACCTTGGACGAAAAAAGCCAATCCATTAGGACAGTATCTCTTGCCGCTGTTTGAGCGGTCGGTCATTCGGCACGCCACCAAGGTCGTTCTCAATACCCAGGGAAGCTATCAAGATTTTCAGGCTGCCTATCCTGAATACGCTCAGAAGTTTCATTGCATACCCAACGGCCTCGATCCGGAACTGGTCGAGCGCGTGCGCGACATCGCATCTGCGAAAAAGCCTCGGCGTCCCATTCCGGTCCTGTGCCATCCGGGCAGTATGTACGGCCATCGCGATCCAGCTCCCGTGCTGCGAGCCATCGCCAGACTGCATGCCGAAGGGCTGTCGATCAAGCTGCAGCAAATCGGACCGATCTCCGAAGAATTCCAAGCCCAACAACTGGCTCAGCAACTCGGGATCGCCCATCTCTTCGAACAAATCCCGAGCTTGTCGCACGACCAAACGCTGGTGGAAATGTCGCGCGCCGATCTGCTGTTGATTATTCAGCCCGATGCGCCGTTGATGGTTCCCAGCAAAGCCTACGAGATGCTCGCGTTCGATCAACCGATCGTAGCGGCCTGCGACAGTGCGGGAACCGAAGCAGTCGTGCGCGAAGGCGGCGGGTTTGCCGCGGCAAGCCGCGACGAGGTCAAAATCGCGGCGATGCTGCAAGAAGCATGGTCGTCGAAGTCCGATCCCCGAAGAGCGCGCCAGCGCGAGCGAGCTCGTGAAAAGTTCGATGGCAGAAAGCTGACCGAGAAGCTGGCCGCGGTGATGGCGGACGCACTGCCTGCCGCTGCAGCGGCAAAGGCGTCACCAGCGGCGCGGACGGGATGGAGCCGATGAAGATTCATATCGGTTTGGTCGTCCAGAGCATGCACGTGGGCGGCTTGGAGCGCTGCGTCACCCGCCTGGCCAACGGTCTGGATCGCGATCGGTTCCAGCTCTCGGTGATCTGTCTCGATCGCACGGGGCCAGCGGCCGACTGGATCAAGAATCCCGACGTCAGCGTGGTCGAGCTGCGCCGCAAACAGGGCAATAGCGCGGCGCTCGTTGGGCAGCTGGCCGATCGCTTGAAGCAACTGCGCATCGACATCGTACACTCGCACAACTGGGGCACACTGCTGGAATCCCACTTGGCAGTCCGTTGGGCGCGTCGCGGGGCGGCTCGCCCGGCTGGACGCATTTTGCACGTCCATGCCGAGCGAGGCACCGTGCTTGGCCCTCCGTCCCGAAACAGCTGGCACAAAAGGGCTCGCGCTTTGGTGATGCGCTGGATCGTCGCTCGGGCCGACGCGACGATGTGCAATGCTTACTCCATCGCCGACAAGATTCGCGATATCACGAAGCTGAGAAATCATCCGATCACCGTGATTCCCAACGGGCTCGATGTGCCGTACTCGGCCGAAGCGCTCGAGCAGATGCGCTGTGCCCAGCGAGCCCAGCTGGGGCTCGGACCCTCCGACATTCTCATCGGCAGCATCGGCCGCATCGTGCCGGTGAAGAATTTCGCGCTTGCTCTGTCGAGCTTCGCCCGCGTCAATCCTGGCGGCGATTCGAAGCTGCACTTTCTGCTGGTGGGCGATGGCCCCGGACGCACAGAGCTCGAGCAATTGGCCAGCGATCTGGGCGTCGCCTCGCGGGTTCATTTCCCTGGCGAGCAAGGGGATGTCTGGCCTTACTATGCGGCGCTGGACCTTTACTTGAACACCAGCCACAGCGAGGGAATGAGCCAATCGATTCTCGAAGCGATGGCGGCCGGCCTGCCGGTCCTGGCCTCCGACGTCGGCGATTCCAAGCGATTGATCCGCGGAGCAGAGCCGTGCGGTGATGTCGTCCCGTCGCCGACGACCGACAGCTTTTCGGCGCAGTTGCAAGCGATCCTCTCCGATCGCGAACAGCTGCGGCGCTACGCGGCCAACTCGCAAGCGGTGTATCGCGCCAACTACACGCTCGAGGCGATGCTGAAGAGCTTCGAGTCTTTTTATCTCCAGCTCTGGTCGTCCGCCCGTCCCATGAAATTCGATGGAAGTGTCGCGTGAATCTAACCGCGTTCCTGTGGCTCGCCGCGTTCGTGTTTCTGGCGTTTCGAGGTCTTTCACGACCGACGTTCGCGTGCTGTGCCTATATGCTCACGTTCTTTGCACCGCCGCAGTTTTGGTGGTGGGGCGATGGCTTTCTCAACTCGCTGCCGGTGCGCTGGAACCTCATCTCGGCATTGCTGGTCGTCGGGACTGTCGTAGCCCATTGGAAGGCCAAGCCGGAACTCAAGAGCAGCGATCGCTGGTTCTTGGGACTGATGGTCGTCTATGTGGCCAATGCGTTTTTGGTCAACTGGCTCCTGGCCGACTATCCCCAGGAAAGCATGAAGCATTTTGATTTGGTTTGGAAGTCGGTTGGGCTGGCGCTCGTCATGCGGCTTTGCATCTGGAACCGAGAGGACCTGGATATACTGCTGTACGCGATTGTATTGCTCTCGGCGTTCACTGCCGTTCAAGTCGTCCTCAACGGTGCCGGCACCTTCGTCAAGGGAAGGCTCGAGGGACTGCAGTTTCCTTCGGCCAGCGGCTCCAACGGCGTGGCCGCGGTGCTGTGCGTGAGCTTTCCGCTGATCGGCTATTTCGTCCTCTTCAACCCAATTCCGTACAGTCGCATCGTTGCGTTTTTATCGGCCCCCTTGATTCTTGACACCGTTTTGCGGTGCAACAGCCGCGGCGCCTATTTAGGGGCGGCAATCAGCGGAATTTGCCTGGTCTTGATGGCCAGCGGCCCGGCGCGGAAATACGCCAGCTTCATTCTGGTCGCCGGCGCATTA
>JBQCEI010000866.1:0-2072 GCA_051960375.1 Aureliella sp.
TGCAGCAAGCTCGGCCCGATGCGCTGGATGGCTTGCTCATCGCTTTCGAGCAGCGGCTTGATGCAACCGCTCAGCCGGCACGCCGTAGCGTCCGGTTACCATCCGCTGCACGGGAGCTTGCCGACGAGCGCAGCGGGCCTGCTGAGAACACGGCACTGGAACAGAGTGCCAGCGACTGCGCCGCTGAAGCGACCGCGACCGATGAGCCGGACGAAGATGCGATAATCGATTGTTCGGTCTGCGATGAAGGTTGCGAAATCGAGTTGTCGATCGCCGGAGCAGGGCGTCGCCGCGCGGCGACCGAGGAAGAGGTGCAGCGATCGCGGTCGCTCACTCGGTCGATGCTCAGCGGCTTCAGCTTGAGCTTGTTCGGCCACGTCGCGCTGCTGGGAGTCTTGTTTGCGATCACGCTCAAGCTCCCAGGCCAATCGGCCAGCCTCGGCTCGCAGATCGTTTCCGTTGCAGCTCCGGCCGAAGAGGTCGAACTGTCAGCCGAGTTCGGCGCGACCGAGCCGGTCGAAATGGAGCTCGCCGAGACAATCGACTCAAGTCTCGATGAGCCCAGCCTCGCATCGCTGCAGGAAGCAGCGCTTTCCGAAATCGAGCTGGTTGCGGTCGAAGCCGACTCGCTCGGCGGTGCCCCTTCAGCAGCCAGCGGACCCAGCGCGTCGGCCGGCGCGATGCTCTCAGCGGCCGCGGCCAGCCATGGCGATCGCGGAGGCGGACGCGCTCAGAGCGGTGGGCGCGGCGCTCGCGGCGGGCCGGCGATGTCCACGAGCGGCGGCAAGTTCTTCGGCGCCGGAGCCGGCGGCAACTTCTTTTGCTATGTCGTCGACAGCTCGGGGAGCATGCGCGGGGCGGCTTGGGAATCGGCCAAGGCAGAGCTGGCTCGCTCGATCGGCACGCTCTCGGAAAAGCAACGTTTCTATATCGTCTTCTTTGCCAAGGAGATCGCGGCGATTCCCGAACCGGGCGGCCGCGAGCCGGCCGCGCACGGCTTGGAGGCGAGCAAGGAAAACATTGAACACGCTCGCCGCTGGATCGAAACGGTCAAGCTCGACCGCGGCGGACCGCCCAACGCGGCTCTCGAGCTGGCGATCTCGCGCGAACCCGACGCGATCTATCTGCTGACCGACGGCGTGACGCAAGTCGACGTGTGCGGTTTCTTGCGAGAGAAGAATCGCACCAGCGACATCGTCAGCGGCGAGCAAGTCCGCGTGCCGATCCATGCAATCGCCTACCGCTCGCTCGACGGCCAACAACTGCTGCGTCAACTAGCCCAAGAAAACGCCGGCCAATTCCACTACGTCCCCGCCCCGAAGTGAATGTGGTTTTCTTGGTGTCTTTGTGTCTTGGTGGTGCATTTTTGAACCACTAAGACACAAAGACACGAAGAGAAAACAGAATTCACTCGAACTCGTCGACGACATTGACCTGGAACTTAATAAAATCCTTGTCGCGGCCGGCGTCGAGGGCGGTGACGACCGCTTTGTGAGCGCAGTCGCGGTGGGCTTCGATGATCAGCTTCTCGGGCGGCAAGGCGTTCGCCACGGCGCGGGCTTCGTCGAGCGCCATGATCAGGTCCGGTTTGCTTGACGCCTCGCGGTCGGTTCCGTCGGGCATCAGCACCAAATAAGCGTTGTGTTCGTCGACCTGCACGGTGACTGAATCCTGAACGTCTTCGTTGGAGACTTGGACCGCGCGGGTGCTCGCCTTCTGTTCCTTCTGAACCGGAACCTCGAGCGACTTTTGCAGCGTGAAGTTGGCTGTGCTCATGAAGAAGATCAGCAGCAGGAACGTGATGTCGACCATCGGTGTCATGTCGATGTGGTCGTGCGGCATCTCGCGGCGCTGGACCAGCGGATGTTCGATGTCCTCTTCATCTTCGATCTTCGGCACGAGCCCGGCTGGCAGCGGCGCATCGGCCTTGCGCTCGCGCTCACGACGAGCGGCTTCGGCCTGAGTGGCGGCGCGGCGCGCCGCGGAGCGCGCCCCCCCCGCGTGATAGAGATCTGGCGGGGGGGGTATCGTCACCCCCCCGTAGCCGTTGGGGGAGCGGCTTTAGCGCCCCC
>JBQCEI010000867.1:0-5410 GCA_051960375.1 Aureliella sp.
GTGCAAACTAACTCGCATTAAGTCGCTGACATCGACTCCGGCCTTAGTACTTCGACTCAGAAGACACTGGCATAGCCAGTGCCACACGAACGCGGCATAGATATAGATAAGGGAAGCGTCTATGCCTGCGGGGACCTGTCGCATATCTTTGAGATGAGAGAGGTCTGAGAACATGTCGCCACTGGTTATCAAAGAAGGTTTGGTCATTCCGGAGGAACAGCTCCGCTGGACCTTCGCGCGCAGTGGCGGCCCCGGGGGGCAGAACGTCAACAAGGTCAGCAGCAAAGCGGTGCTGCGTTGGCAACCTCCGGCTGAGTTTATTCCGCCCGCTGCCTGGTCGCGCTTTCGCAAACTCGCCGCCCGCTATCTGACCGAGGAAGGCGAAGTGGTGATCGCCTCGGATGAGTATCGCGATCAGCCGCGCAACATCGAGCGCAGTCGCGAAAAGCTGCGGGCTCTGATCCTGACCGCCCTGGTTCCTCCCAAGCGCCGCATCGCTACCAAGCCGACCAAATCGTCGCGCCGCCGGCGACTCGATGACAAGCGCCGCACCAGCGAAAAGAAATCTTCTCGGCGGTCGCCGCACGACTGAGCTTTTGCGCCGATCTCCGTTTTTTACCGCTGAGACGCGGAGAGCGCGGAGATTCTCCGTTTGCTTTCATCTCTGGTCGGTCTTCGATCAAGGGACCGGTTCGGCATTAAGTGTGCATCAGAGCCATTACGCATCTGAGATGGCGGGCGGCATCAAGTGTGCACTGATTGCGCACTGATCGTGTGCACTAATGTTGAAGCCATCCTGAAAAAGTGTTTTCAAACCACTGTTTGATGAGAAGGGTGACCAGATCATGTCGCGCATCACCGCACCCACGACGACGCGCGGAGGCGCGCCTTCGCACGCTCCACCGGATATGACTTTCGCGCCGGGCAAAGGGCTGTCGCAGTTCTTGGGCTGGTTCAGCATCGGTCTGGGCGCGCTGGAACTGGCCGCTCCAGACATGATGTGCAATCTGGTCGGCGTGCGTCGCCGCGGCTTGGTGCGGCTGTTTGGCCTGCGCGAGATTGCCACCGGCATCGCAGTGCTCAGCAGCGGCCGACCGTCGCTGCCGATGTGGGGACGCGTGGCCGGTGACGCGCTCGATCTGGCTGCCCTGGGCGAAGCGATGATCGACAACGATCGTGACGACCGCATTCGCGCTTCGCGAGCGGCAATCGCCGTCGCGGGCGTCACGGCGCTGGATGTTCTGGCCGCAACGGAATTGACCGTGGCCGGAAGGATGGAAGGCTGACGCATATTCTTGCTTTTAACCCGGAGGCGCGGAGGATGCTCTGCGCGCTCCGCGGTGAAAAAACCCGAACCGGACGCTCGCGTGCTGCCGGCAATCGAAAGTGCATTTCGAGCGCAACAGGAGAACCATTCGATGAAGGCACTGTGTTGGCATGGCGTGGGCGACATTCGCTGCGATTCGGTCCCCGATCCACAAATCGCCGATCCGGGCGACGCGATCGTGCGCATCACTTCGACCGCCATTTGCGGCTCGGACTTGCATCTGTACGACGGCTTCATGCCGACGATGCAAGCGGGCGACGTCATTGGCCACGAGCCGATGGGAGTCGTGGTCGACGTCGGCAAAGACGTCAAGAAACTCAAGCCGGGTGATCGCGTCGTGATCCCCTTCACCATCTCGTGCGGCAAATGCTGGTTCTGCGAACATCAGCTGTATTCGCTGTGCGACACTTCCAATCCCAACGCCGATATCGCCAAGGCCGCGATGGGGCAGTCGCCTGCGGCACTGTTTGGCTACTCGCACATGCTGGGCGGCTTCTCCGGCGGTCAGGCTGAATATCTGCGCGTCCCATACGCGGACGTCGGCCCGCTGAAGATCGAATCGGACTTACCCGACGAGAAGGTGCTGTTCCTCTCGGACATCTTTCCGACCGGTTACATGGCCGCCGAGCACGCTCAGATCCAGCCGGGCGATACGGTGGCCGTGTGGGGCTGCGGGCCCGTCGGACAGTTCGCCATCCAGAGCGCGTGGATGTTCAAAGCCGGCCGCGTGTTCGCCATCGACCATGTCCCCGAGCGGCTGGAACTAGCCAAGCGTTACGGGCGGGCCGAAACGATCAACTTCATGGAAGAGAAAGTCTACGATCGCTTGATGGAAGAGACCAAAGGACGCGGCCCCGATTCGTGCATCGACGCAGTAGGCGCCGAGGCGCACGGCGCGGGCAGCTTCGATGCGGTCGTCGATCGCGTCAAGTCGGCCGTCCGCTTGACGACCGATCGCTGCCATGTGCTCCGCGAAGCGATCATGTGCTGCCGCAAAGGTGGCACGCTGTCGATCCCCGGCGTCTACATCGGGTTCCTCGACAAAGTGCCCTTCGGAGCGCTCATGAACAAAGGGCTGACGGTTAAGACTGGCCAAACGCACGTCGCCAAGTACTATCGCGACTTGCTCAAGCGCATCGAGAACGGAGAGATCGATCCCTCAGCGATCATCACGCACCGCCTGCCGCTCACCGAAGGCCCCGAAGCCTACAAGACCTTCCGCGACAAGAAGGACAACTGCATCAAGGTGGTGCTCAAGCCGTAGGCGGCTTTCTTGGTGTCTTTGTATCTTGGTGGTAATTCCATTCATTGGAACCACGAAGGCACCAAGACACAAAGGTCTATCGAATCACGGTCGCCCGCATTCCCATTTGATTCGCATCGCGGCCCCAGGCTGCGTCGGGGCGGCTGGCGACGTTCATCGAGCTGCCGTAGGTCGTTTGGCCGCTGGCGGGCAACGCTGGTCCGCGGACGATCGAGCGCATCTTCGAGGCGGTTCCCGCGATCAATGTCCCGGGCTGCCACGGCAGGATGCGTTGCTGGGACAAGATCGGGATGCGAGCCAGCAGCGGTTGCGTTTGCATCGACGGCTGCGGAGCCACGCCGACGGTATACTGCGGCGTCGCGCTTTGCAGACCGGCCAGCGCAGCATTGTTCGCGGAGGTCCAGCCTGAACTGGACGGCGCGCCGGCACTGGATGCCAGGCTCGCTGCCGTTCCCGATGCAGCCGGCGAAACTTCGCTGATCACCAGTTTCTCGACGCGCTCGGTCGTCTGCACCGGTTCGTCGACGACGACCTTTTCGGTGCGCGGCACTGACTTCACCGTCGGCACTTGCTGCGTGATCATCTGCGTTTGCGGCACCCAGCGTGTGACGGGGACGTATTCGTAAACGTAGGTCGGCTGGGCAAATGGGTTCCACCAACCCTTCAGCCGCTGCTGCATGACGTACTCAGTTTTGGGAACGTAGATCGTTTGGGGGACTTGGCGATTTTCGATGACCGTCTGCGGCACGACGACGGTGCGATCGACCAGCTTGCGTTCCCAGCGGGTAACGGGCTGCTCGACCGCTTGCACTTCTTGCTTGTAAAGCTTGCCGGTGCGCCAGTCTTGAAAGATCGTCGCTTGAGCAGGTGCTCCCGCCCCGCCGGCAGCCGGCGCAGCAGTGCCCGCCGTTTGCGCATATCCACCTGCACCGCAGGCTACAACGGTCAGCAATCCACCTACTGCTAGCGATCGTTTCATGCGCATCCCTCAGCCCGGCCCGGCGATCTGGTATCCCTTCATCGATATCGGCCGGGATTGGGGCAGCAGATCAATTTTTTACCGCGGAGGACGCGGAGGGCGCGGAGAGATCGTTACGTCTTCGCCAGGCGGACGACGGCCGCGTATTGGTCGGGCGTGACGGGCTGAACGCTCAAGCGCGAGCCTTTGCGCAAGAGCTCCATATCCTTCAGTTCGGGCACGCTGCGCAGGAACTGCAGCGTCAACGGCTTGTCGAACTTCTCGACCAGCTGGATGTCGACCATGTACCACCGCGGATTCTCAGCGGTGCTCTTGGGATCGAAGTGCGGATCGTTTTCGTCCCACGCGGTGAAGTCGGGATAGCCGGCTCGCACGACGCGGGCGGTGCCGACGATCGCCGTCGGTTCGGCATTGCTGTGGTAATAGAGCACCGCGTCGCCCACCTGCATCTCGTCGCGGAGCATGTTGCGAGCCTGGTAATTGCGAACGCCGTCCCAATGCGTGGTGCGATTTTTCGCTCGAGCCAGATCGTCGATGCTGAAAACATCCGGTTCGCTCTTGACCAGCCAGAAGCGTTGAGTGGACGCGGTCGATGGAGATGATTTCTTGGGCATCAGCAACGGAAAATCGGCAAATGAATAGAAGCCAACACGAGCATCGAAGCCGCTCGGAACGGAAGTCTACCCAATACCGGTTCTGCGCGGAATCTCCCCTGCGTCCTCTCCGCGCTCTCCGCGCCTCTGCGGTAAAAAACGAGGGGCTCACTCAAGCGGCTCGACAAACACGCTGTTGCCGCGAACTTCGACGACGCGCACAGGCACCCCTTCGTCGATCAAGTGCGTTCCGAGAACGTTCACCACCTGCCGGCCGAACTGAGCCTTGCCGGCCGGATTGCAGCGCGTGGTGGTGAGCCCATCCTGGCCGAGCAGATGTTCCCAGTGCACGATCGCTTCGCGCTGTTCCAGCTCAGCCACGTCGTCGATGCCCGCCGGCTCGATCGTAACCCAACGCAGGACCGGCGTGTTTTCTAGCCGCTTGCCCATCATCACCAGGCCGATCAAGACGACCAGGGCGCTGATCGCAACCCAGAACAAGTTGTTGGCGATGATCGTCAATTGCTCCGAGTTGCTCGGAAATACGAACGTTTGGCTGGCCAGAACAATCGAAGTGAACACCATCAGGATGCCGCCGATTCCAAACAGTCCGAAGCCGGGCAGCACGAACAGCTCGATGGCCAGCGACACCAGACCGCCGACGAACAGCAACACTTCCAGCCAAGCGACGTTGCCGTTGAGCCCTTCGATCCAGAAGAACCCAAGGAAGCACAGCGCGGCCACGAATCCGCCGACTCCCAGGCCAGGGCTCCCCATTTCGATCATCAGCGCCATGAAGCCGAGCACGACCAGCAGGCGAGGCAGCCATTCGCGAGCCAAGATCTGTTGAATGACGTTGTCCAGCCATGGGCCTTCGACGACCGGCGGATCTTCCATTAAACCCAGCTCATGCAATGCGGCCGCATGATCGGCCACTTGAGCGTCGACTAGCCCGTAATCGAGGGCAACCTGCGTGTCGATTTCACCACCGCCGGTCAGTGGCTCGCGCGCGAGCCACTTGTCGGGGTCATCCATCAGTTTCAGTTGCCAATCGGCCAGAGGCAGGCGTTTGCCGCTGTCTTGATCGACATACAGCTTGACGATGCATTCGGGGTCGAACACCGCGGTCATAAAGCTGGCCGAGCGGCCGGTGAGGTTCTCCAGTTCCACGAGCGATTGTTGGCTGCCGGCGCTCAGTCGCAGCACCGCACCGGGCTTGCGGTCGGACGAACCGAGCGATGCCGATT
>JBQCEI010000868.1:0-3499 GCA_051960375.1 Aureliella sp.
AATTCTTCGGCTCGTATGCGCAAGGCGAACGCTTCGTCTTCGTGCTGGACAGTTCCAAAAGCATGACCGGCGACCGCTGGACGTATGCTTGTCAGGAACTCATGGACAGCGTCAAAGCGCTCGAGCCGCACCAACTATTCTTCGTCATCTGCTTCGATGACAAGACGACGTGCATGTTCAACATTCCCGGCACGCGCACCAAGTTCTACGCCAACGATGAAGCCACGGTCAGCCGGCTCAAGCGCTGGCTGCTCACGCGCCGGCTCGGCCCGGCCACCTTCCCGGCGACCGCCATGATGCTGGCTCTCAAGATGCATCCCGATGCGATCTTCTTACTCTCCGACGGGGAGATCCGCGACGACACGCTGTGGAAGCTGCGAACGGTCAACGGTTTTTCCAGCGAGCATCCCCAGGTGCCGATCCACACGATCCACCTGATGAGCCTCGAAGGCCGCGCCACGCTGCAACTGATCGCCACCGAAAACGCCGGCACGTTCACCCCCGTGCTCGGAGGCGGCGGCTTCTAAATCCGACGCGACACGTAAAGCTGCCGGTCGTGTGGCACTGGCTATGCCAGTGTCTTCCGACTCGGAGTAGCCAGGCCGCCAGTACCTGCCGGCGTTCCAACAGCTGGCTGTGAGGGCCTTCGAAAGGCTAACAGTCTTGGCACGCTGCAAACTTCGAAGGCCGAAGCACTGGCACAGCCAGTGCCACACCAGGGCGGTGAAAACAAAAAACCGCCAGGCAACCACGAGGATCACCTGACGGTCCATTTCGAAGCTTCCAACCGGTGGCGGCAAAAAGCGGAGCCGCTGCGAGACTGGCGAAGACCGAGCGTGCTACTGCACTAGCTACTATTGATCTTGGCCAACGCGAATTATTGGTCCCTCTGCCGGAATGACGGTTGGAAGTTCATTTTTTGCGGGTTCATCTCAACCCACGACTCAATCATAGGCCAGTCGGAACTGACAGCAAGGTTCATCGACTGAACCAACGCCCGATCCCGCACTTTTTTACGCAAAATTTAGGGAGTAATCAGCGCGACAATTGCCGACCGACCTGCGTCGTGAGGCTTCAGCGAATGCCGTTCCAAGCTAGTGCAGCTGACGACTTTTTACCGCAGAGTCCGCGGAGACCGCGGAGCGGAAAAATCACTTCGCCCCACGGCGGCGATTGAGCTCGCGAATCAGGGCGCGCATCAAGCGATCGATGTCCTGCGTCGAGTTGTATAGGTGACACGAAACGCGGACCAAGTAGCGATCGGCGAAGTTGTAAATCGGCACTTCGATGCCATAGCCTTCCCAGAGCATTTGCTGCAAGTCGCTGAAGTCCCCCGGCGGCAACCACACGGCGGTCATCCACCCCATCCACTCGCGCGACTCGGGCGCGAGCGGCTGGCTGTCGGGGATGTTGCACAGCGCTCGCCGCGCGTAACAAGCGAGCTCATAGTTGCGAGCATCCAGCCGCTCATGGTCGAACCGGCTGAAGAAGTTGATCGCCGCCGGTATCGCCATGTAAGGGCTGTAGTCGCGCGTGCCGATCCACGTCAGTTCGTCAGTCCAGTCCTTGGGCTGCGCCGGCGGCAACAATCCCCAGCTCAGCCGCATCGGCTCGATCCAGTCGTTCCAGCGCGGATGGACATACACAAAGCCGCTGCCCAGCGGCGCACAGAGCCACTTGTGGCAACTGGCGGTGTAGAAGTCGCATTCGAGTCGGTTCAGCTCGATGCGCTCTTGCAACAGAGCATGTGGCCCGTCAACGCAGCTGGCGATGCCTCGCTCGCGCAGTTGTGAGCAAATCTTGGCCACCGGCAAGATCACCGCCGTCGGCGAAGTGATGTGGCTGACGACGACCAGTCGCGTGCGCGACGTGCAAGCGGCTAGGATCGCATCGACGACGCGATCGGAATCTTCGAAAGGCATTGGCAGAGTGACGAAGCGAGCTGTCGCCGACGCGCTCGCGCAGCGCCGCTGCCAGATGCGCTTCACGGCGCCGTATTCGTGATCGGTCAGCAGAACTTCGTCGCCTTCCTCGAGCGGAAACCAATGAGCGATCTCGTTCATCGCCACCGTCGCGTTCTCGCAGAGCGCGACGCGCTCGGGCGACGCGCCCAGCCAATAGGCCAAGCGATTGCGTGCCTCGCGCCACGCGGGCTCCGTCTGACGGGCCAGCACATCCATCGGCTCGGCCTGGCATCGCTCGCGCCATTGCTCTTGAGCTCTTTGAATCTTCAGAGGCACTGCACCGAACGAACCGTGATTCAAATAGCACACGCCGCGGCGGAAGTGCCACAGCCTAAAAATGGTGCGGCGGTAAATGGCATCCTTCGGATTGTGCAACCGCATGCGGAACGCTTCGATCCAGTTTCCCAAGTGCACGAACTGTCCCCAGCTGTTCATGATCCAGTGCCACACGGCGGGGGCGAACAAGAGCCCCAGCATCAACGGGCGCTCGAGCTCGGTCACCATCGCGATCGGTCGCAGCGGCGATCCCAGCCGCATGTTCGCTTCGACCACTTCGATGATGACCAAGACGACCGCAGCAATGGTCCACCATGTCGCTCGCCGCCATCGCGGTTGGCTGGTCGCGATGCGATCGCCAACCAAATACGTCAGCGTGAGGATCGATACAAAGAAGACCGCTCGCACATCGATTTCCAGTTGCCGGACTACGAACGTGCTCAGGCCGGTAATCGTGGTGATGCGGAAGATGTCGGCCAGCTGCGGCTGCTCGCCTTGGCTGAGCCGCTCGCCGAATCGCATGGCGACCAGCGCCGGCATCGCCAGAAAAGTGAATACGACGATCGGCGTCAGCACCATACCCATACCGAGAATCGTCACGCTCGGCCAGCTCAGCCAAGTGACGAAGGCGGCTAATGCAGAGGGAGCGGTGACGGCGAAGATTTCGACGAGCGCCCCTTTTTGTTGATCGATCGTCGCGCGAAGCCAATAGAGCATCGCGCTCATGATCAGCACTTGGACCGGCCAGCTCAGCAGCTCAATCATCGATCAACCCCACCAGCAACTTGGCTGCCGAGTTATAGCCGAGCGTCGTTGCCCGACCGGCCATTTCAATGTTCACTGTCTCGGCCACCGCGCTGTTATTGACCAACTGACCCGATGCACCGATCGTCAGCCCGATGTCGCTCAGGTAACGCAGGAAATCGGAACTCTGATCGAGCACTCGCTCTAGCCGAAAGTGGCTCGGCGCGACGCACTGATGCAGGGGCGTTTGCTGCGTAACTGCCAGCGAACCGTCGCTCCGCGGAATCGGATCGCCATGCGGGTCGATCTCGGGATAACCCAAAAATGCGTCGATGCGATCGACCAGCAAGTCGCTGACTGCATGCTCCATGTGCTCCGCCTCTTCGTGCACCTCGTCCCACGTCAGCTCGAGCGTGCGCTCGAGGAATAATTCGATCAAGCGATGACGCCGCAAGACGCGCAGCGCCAACTTCGTTACCTTGGCCGTCAGCCGCACCCCTTCGTACGGGTTATGC
>JBQCEI010000869.1:0-7432 GCA_051960375.1 Aureliella sp.
CCAAGCCGATCTGCTCGATAAGGCCGTTCATCATGCCTGGCGGTTCTGGGAAACCCAGTGGGAGAGGCCGTCGCGGGCAGGCCATTACACGCTCATGTCGCGAGCCACCGACAGCCGCGGCAACGTCCAGCCCATGCAGCGCGACGAAGACCGCCGCGATGCCATGATTAACCACGTCCAGCCGATCGATGTGGAAGTGAGATAGCTAAACTCGAACGGCCGATGGAATTCTCGGTCGCGAGAAAGGTTGGTGGCCGAACTGTGGGACGGCAGTCCTCTGCCGTCAGCACCCGGCAAGCCGCCTGACTGTGCCCGTCTAGCTCTTCTTCTTTAGCCGCTTCGCGGCCCTGTGGAAGAATTAGGTGAAGCCCGGGCGGCTTGCCGGGTGCGGTCACAGCAGGGCCTGATGTACCACATACGATTGCCCGCCTTCTGCGCTGCCGAGAATAGAAACGCATGATTCGGTTTCTGAGCTCCGCCAAAGGTTGCCAGCTCGCAGGCAGAGATTACCGTTTGATGATGCTGATTTCGCCGTTGCGTTCTTTGCGGGCTTCGGCAATTTCTTCCAGGCTGGTGACGCCGCTCAGACGCATCGCTTCTTGCAAGTCTTCCGGCGAGACGTGCGAGCGGTACATGTTCTCTTCGTGCAGCTTTCCCGAGTCGACCAGCACGACGTCGTGACCTTTGATCAGTCCGTCGAACTTGCTCCAGCGGCAACCCACGGCGGTGAATATGTAGTGGATCGCGACCAGGGCCGTGCTGGCCACTACGGTGTTGGAGATCGAAGCATGGCCAGTGATGCCGCGGCTGAGCAACGATCCGAGGATGAAGCCCAGGATCACATCCAGTGGCGTGGCTCGACTGATCATGCGGCTTTTGCCGTATCGGACGACGAACAAGCCGGCCAGATAAACGACCACCGCGCGCGCCGCAACTTGATAGGCAGTGAGCGAAGGCGCTGGCTCGTCGCCGCCAAAGACATCGCGTACTAGCGCGTGCAACGTGTCGTACATGTTGGACTCCGCATCATTTCTTCGCTCGCTCGAGCAGCGCCATGGCTCGCTTGGGACCGTAGGCTCCGAGTACGCGAAACCTCTTGCCGCGCGTTTCGTTGTACGCGATGAAGAAACGCTCGATCTCTTTAAGCAGATTAGCGTTGATGTCTTTGAGCGACCGCAGATCGCGATAGTTGTGCGCGGCGACGGCTACGGCGATCAAGCGATCGTTGCGCACCATCTGATCGCCTTCGCTCTGCTCCGCTTCGATCACTCCGACCAGCCGCGCGTCGACGCGGCAACCGGGAAACGCCGGTTCGTCCATCAGCAACAAGACGTCCAGCGGATCGCCATCCTCGGCTCGCGTGTCAGGGATGAATCCGAAGTCGTAGGGAAACGACATCCCGGCAGGCAGTACGCTCCCCAAGCGAAACTGACCCGACCGTTCATCGAACTTGAACTTATTGCGGCCATCGCGCGGCGTCTCGACGACGACTTCTACCACCTCCTCCTCGCTGTCGCTTTCGGCAGCCATTTGCCGATCCTCCAAGTTGCAGGGCCAGATGCGGAGCTAGAGAGCTGAATTGCCCCCGAGAGTAGATGCTCGACGCAAATTCGATGCCGGGGGCGGGGATCAGGCTTCAGGCGCCAGGCGTCAGGCGTCAGGCGTCAGGCTTCAGGCGTCAGGCGTCAGGCGTCAGGCGTCAGGCGTCAGGAAAAGTTTTATGACCAAAAGTCCGCGATTCCTTAACCCAACCCCCGCCGGGCTGGGAACTTGGAACGCGCGCTATACACCCTCCCAGCCCTGCCGGGCTGGGCTAAGGAATGCCGGGCCGTTGGCCCTGAAGCCTGAAGCCTGAAGCCTGACGCCTGCCCTAGTGCACGAACTGCTGCAAGTGGCTGAACAGATGGATCGCTCGGTCGGCGAAGGCGTAGTGCAGGACGAGGTCGACCAGGCGGCCTTGGCCGACGTCGCTGCCCGACTTGACTAGCTGCGAGATGGCCACCTGGGCCGGAGCATGGCTGGCCTGGACATAGCGAAACAGCCGCGGTCGCCACAGCGTCTCGTATTCGCGCAGCAGCAATTGGCCGGCTCGGGCTTCGATCCGCTTTTCGAGAACCTGCGGTTTGATCAGCGCGAAAAAGAGCAAAACCGCGAACACCGTCCAGCCGCTCACGAAGATCGGCCAGTATGGCATGCCGGAAGTCAAAATCAGTGGGCCGATCCACAAAGCGAGAAACGGCAGTCCGAGTTGGCGATAGCGCAGCCAAGTCAGTCGCGACGACACCGCATGGATCGTTTTTTCGAGGTCTGCGACTACTGAATCGGCATGGCGCTCGATGCGCTGGGGATTGGCCGGCTCGAATTCCAACCCCGTTTCGGTAGCGATGTCGTGCGCAATGAGCGAACAGAGCATCAGCACGCGCGCATCGCTTTCATCACACTCGACCCGGAAGGTGTCCATGAGTCCGTTGCCGTTTCTCGCGAGCTCATCGCATAACTGAGCAATCTCCGCCATGCTGCTTGAGGAGCGGTCGTTGCAGTAAGCGGCGATCAAGCGATCGATGTTTGCCCCGAGCGGTCTGCTGATCAGCCGCGCGCGATCCTGCTGCACGTACGCCTTGAGCAGGTTCAGAAATTCGAATTCCTCGTCGAGCGCGGAATCGATTTCACTGCCATGCTGCTCGATCAACTTGACGCGCTCTTCGATCCAGGACGCCGGAGCTTTCCACAGCGCTTTTCGCAGCAGATGCACCGTAAAGGCCAGCCGTGGACGCATTTGGCGGTGGCGCAAGTTTGCCTCGCAGGCGGCCAGGCTCTTGGCGAAGGCTTCAAAGGGCACTTCATCGATCAGCCGGTCCCAGAGTCGCTCAGTGACGCGATAAAAGTCGCCCCCTTCGACCAGCTTCGATAGGGTAAAGAGCGTGGCCGAGGCGATCTTCGCATCGGCAAAGGCCGACAGGTATTCGGTCAGCAGCCGCAGCAAGCCGGGATCGCGCGGATGTTCGCGCACGCCGGTGAGAAGCCACTTCAAATACATGTTCTCCGAGCCGCTGTCGACCAGGTCGGAGAGGGTCGCCAGGATATAAAAATCCTGCGGGGTGCGATGCGCCGTCTTGGCCAAACGCTTGTAGGTGGCGAGCGGATGGGTGCGCGCGGCTTCGAATATGTTGCCCAATTCAGCGGCAGCCGCGGGCTGATCGGCGCGCTGGCCGGCAGCCTTATCGGAACTGCGCCGAGCGTCGGCTTGGGCCGGCGACGGGGCGTTAAACACACTGTCCCAATTCGATACCGAACTGGCCAACTCAGCTTGCTTGACCCCGTAGCGCTGCTGGCTTTCGAGGGCCTCATACGCTTCGCGAATGCGCTGGAACTCGGCCGGATGCGTCTCGGGCTTGTACAGCTTGATCAGCTTGCCATAGGCTCGCTTGAGATCCTTGCGATCGAAGCCTGGTTGCAGTTCGAAGAAGGCCAGCGGGCTGGTCGGCAGCAATTGCCAGTTGGGCGTTGAGGACATGGCGGGTTACTGGCTAGAAGACCAGATCAGGAATCGCACAATGACGCGGATGAGTATGAAAATGCCGATCCAGGCTGGCCAGCCGATTTCGGGCATCTCGAACGACGCTCCGCTCGCCCCATCCAACACCGGCGCGCGGTGCAACTTGTAATTCTTCAGCGTATGGAACCAGTCGCGCTCGAGTGCAAAGAGGATCGGGTACTCCGACTCGATGCGCGACACGGCGGTTTTAATGCGTTTGAGCTGGCGTTTGTCTTCGATGCGATTGAGGAAACGCTCGCGCACGGCCCCCGCGTCGGCTGGCGGCAACACCACGGCGGTTTTGAACGCTTCAAACAAGGCCGAGTCCATCCACGCAGCTTGGGAAAGCCTCGGAAACTCGCCTCGGCAGGCCGCGGCGGTGCGCAGTCGATTGACCACCGGCGCCAACTCGGGCAATCGCTGCACGTCAATGAATTCGAGAGTCCGCTTGAGCGATTCGAGCGGCATCTTCCAAAAATTCGTCTGGACATGAGCAATCTGCTCTTTGGCCGCTTGCCGCAACCGAGCCACGTCGACACTATCCACCTCGCTCTGCGGGCGATCGAGCCGTGCGAGTCCAAGCGCTCGCGATCGCAGCTCGATGACATCGGCCGCTCGCCAGACAGGATTGAGCTGGAGCGCTCGCTTCAGATAACGACCTTGCAGGTCACTGATTGCCGTCACGTTTGCTGCTCGTCGTAGGAGATACCGAGATTGGACAAGGTCATCAGCAGAGCCGTGCGAGCCGCTTCGAACTCGTCCCGATCGCTGCCGTTCATCGCCGCTTCATAATAATCGAGCGCCTCGTCGAGTTGCTGGCGGAGCATCGGCGGAAGCTCGCCCAGCACGCGCTCGCAGAAACACACTAGCCGCTGGCTGGCAAGATCTTCGCGCGGATAGAACTTCAGCTCTTGCAGGCGAGCGACCGCAGCTTGGATCTGCGCTTGGCTGAGTCCCTGCACGTGATTGGTCAGCACCGTGCGATGTTTCTTGCCGCCGGGCTGGTACGCTTCGACCTCGAGGATCCCATTCAGATCGTAAGTGAAGCGAATATGGATCGGCGTGCCAGCCGGACCGGGGGGCAAATTATCCACGCGGAGTTTGCCCAGTTCAATGTTATCGGCCACTTTGCGCGCGTCCCCTTGGAAGACGCGAACTTCGACTTCGCGCTGATTGGGTGCGACGGTGTGAAAGACTTCTTCGCGCGAAATCGGAATCGTGCTGTTGCGGTGGATGATCGGTTGAAAATATCCGTCCTGGAACTGGCCGCCCAGTTGCTTGACGACTTCAACGCCCAGCGTAAACGGACAGACGTCGGTCATCACCATATCGTCGACCGCGTTGTCGCCGGCGATCAATGCCGCTTGAACCGCAGCTCCGAGCGCGACGACCTCGTCGGGGTTGAACTCCATTTGCGGCCGCTTGCCGAAATACTTTTCGACATGCTCGACCAGCATGTGCATGCGGGTGGCGCCGCCGACCAGGATCACTTCATCGACATCGTCGGGTGACAGGTCGGCATCGCGGAGCGCTCGATCGATCGGCACTGCGATGCGCTGCATCAGCGGCGTGCACAGCTTCGCAAACGTCGGCCGGTCGAGCTTAAACTCGGTCGGCTTGTCGTTGAACTCGCCCGAGATCTCAGGCAAGCGCACGCGCGTCCTTTCGTCGGCGGCCAGCAAGCGTTTGGCCTTTTCGCATTCGTGCCGCAGGCGAGCGACGCGCAGCGGCTGCTTGAGTTCCGCCAGTTCCAGCTGTAGCTTTTGCGTGGCCAGCACGGCCGAGACGACGCGGTCAGTAAAATCCTCGCCGCCCAGATGGCTCTCGCCGGCGGTCGCTCGGATCTCGAGCGTCCCCTCAAAGACTTCCATCACCGTGACGTCGAACGTTCCGCCACCCAGATCGATCACGCACAACGTTTTTTCCGCTTGCCGCTGGTGAAATCCATACACCAGCGCCGCTGCGGTCGGTTCGTTGATGATACGCCGCACGTTCAAGCCCGCCAGTTGTCCGGCCAGCTTGGTCGCTTGACGCTGATGATCGTTGAAGTAGGCAGGCACCGTAATGACGGCGTCGACGACCGGCTCCTGTAGGAACTTTTCAGCGTCGGCGACGAGTGACCTGAGAACCAAACTGCTCAGTTCCTGGGCGGTGTATTTTTTGCCGGCCAGCTCCAGTTGACGGTCCGAGCCCATGAAGCGCTTGAAGCACCAAGCGGCGCGATCGGGCTGCGACACACGGAGCTCTTTAGCCGCTGAGCCGATAACGACTTCACCCGAATTCAAAACACCGACGACCGACGGAGTGAGAAACTCGCCGTGCGCATTGGGAATCAGTTTCGGCGCTCCGTCGATGAAAACGGCGCACAGGGAATTGGTCGTACCAAGATCGATGCCAATCGTATGCGTCATGGCTGGCAGTTAGTGGCTGGATTGAGAAGAGGGAGGGGTAGTGATCCGAGTCGCAATATCTTAATTGCCGACGTTAAGCTTCGGTGGCTATTGAGCAGGGTTGATGATAACAGATTTTTGCGATGCAATGCCCGCGGCTGTGCCGGCTCCCCGCGCTTCCCTGGAGGAAGAATTCTCCACCAAGACACCAAGACACAAGGAAAACGGGCGGCGTTAGACAATAGAATGAATGTTAACCGCGACGCAACAGCATGCGCCCGTAGAACCTGCATAGACCGGCTACGGTCCTGCAGCCAAACCTCGTACACTTGGTGGTGATGGCGTTATCTGGGAGCAGCGAGCATGGAAAACATTGAGCAGCGTTTAGAGGCTCTGGAGCGCCGTTGTCGGCGCGCCCAGTGGAGCAACCGGGTTCTCGCATTCGCTTTGGCGGTGGTTGTCTGCGCGGCAGGCGCTCAGCTCTCCGCGCCACAGACGCCTAAGACCAGCCCGCCGGCAGATGGCCAGCAACGCAAGCAGAGTCGCGAGGGTAAAGAGGGCTTGCAGACGGTCGAAGCCGAGCGGATTGTTCTGCGCGACGCGGCGGGCCAACCACGTCTGACGATGACGGTGACCGAGGATGGGCCAGCCATCAGCATGTTCGATGAGCTCGGATTCAAGAAGCTGGAACTGAGTCAGTCTGCCGAGCGTTCGGGCATACGCCTGTTCGACTCGCATAAAACACAGCTTGCGTCGCTAGAAGTGCAAGACCGAGATCGCCCTGAGTTGGTGCTCAATGATGCCGACGGACGGGCGCTTATCCATGCCAGCGGATTCGAAGTTCGCGACCGCGAAGATCGTTCGCGCGCGCTCCTGGCTCTTATCAACGGAAACTTTCCGGTCCTCGGTCTTAACAAGATCGACCAGAAGGGCCCGCCTTCGGTGGAGCTAACCGCTGGCGATAATGGGATGCACGCTTTCAAGATTCATGACGCCGCAGGTCGGCCTCTCTTCGTGGTCTCTGCCACGAAAGGTGGCGTAACGCATCTCCACATGCGCCACCCCGACCACGAGCGACTGCTGCAAATCTCCGCCGGGCCCAAGAATGAAGACGGGCCACAGGTCGCTTTCTTTGACTCGGCCAACCCCGACGGCACCGGCGGTCAGCTCGCTCGCTTGCGGCTCGGTTTGCAAAGGGATGGGGAGCCCTACATCCGCATCATCGACCGCGACGGCAACGCAATCTTCACTGCGCCAAAAAAGTGAGCGAGCCCAGTTCAAAGGAAGCCCCTGACCCACGGACTTTTGAAGTCGCGCTTAACCGATATACCGCATGCCGGAAGATCCGCATCGGACTGGGCTAAGGAACGCCGAACCTCTAAGCTAAAAAACTCGAGCACGAGTACGAGCACGAGTTTGAAGCCTGGAGACTCTATCAATCCATTCTTCATTAAGCGAATCTCTCTCCTGAGTCGCGAAGCGACGGCATGCATTAGCCTGGGATGCG
>JBQCEI010000870.1:0-7143 GCA_051960375.1 Aureliella sp.
ATTGGCGCCGAAAAAAAGCGCGCGCCACCCCCCCCCCGGTTATTGTCACGGGGGGCCCTCCGGGCCGCTAACAGCTCTGTGCGCGTTAACTCATGACAAATTGGGGCGAATAAATCAAGAGGAACTGCGCGCCCCGCCCCGGCCCCCTTTCAGCCAGCTTTCCCAGGTGGCGGAATTCACCAGAAACGCAGGGAGAAACCGCCAACAGACACCCATAAGGGGGTATTTGATAAAATTTGCTAAGGTAAATTAGTGGAATCGAGAGTCGGCCACGGGGGGAACCCTGGAGAGCCTGGCTGTGGCAATTTCGCTACCTCTTGAAAGAAAAAGTAACCAATGTGCTTGTTGGCCGTCCTCTACCGTTTGGTTCCGGAGAGCCCAATTCTAGTAGCTGCTAATAGAGAGGAGTATTACGACAGGCCTTCACATTCCCCTTCCATTCAATCGGGCAAGCCGCGCGTGCTGTGCGGGATCGACCAACGCGTCGGCGGAACATGGTTGGGTGTCAATCAACACGGTCTGTTTGTCGGCATGAGCACCCGCCGGGCGCCGGTCGATCCTCTAGGGCTTCGCAGCCGTGGTTTGCTCGCTCGCGAAGTGCTGCGAGCCAGTTCGGCTCGCAAGGGCGTAGATAAAGCGATGGAAGAGCTGACGAGCAATCGCTATGAGCCGCTTAATCTCATCGTGTGCGATGGCGAGAGCGGCTGGGTTGTCCACAGCGACACCGAGCAAGAAGTGTTGCCGCTGGAAGATGGCCTCAACATCATCGGCAATCAGAACTTGAACGATCCGACCGACGAGCGCGTGCGGCTGGCCCATCGCCTGCTGACGCTCCAGATGCTCGATTCGCCGGTGAAGTTTCTGGCCGTGGCCAGCAAAGTTTTTGCCCGCACGCCGACGCCCGAAGGACGCCCGAGCATGATTGTGCGCGGAGCCGACTATGGCACGGTCAGCAGCACGTTGATCGCTCTGAGCCCCAAGCCGCGGGATGCCATTTTCCAATACGCGGCCGGCGCTCCGGACGAAGCCAAGTACGAAGATTTCTCGCCGCTGCTCCGCGACATTCTCAGCCGCGGCCTCCGCGAAGCTCGCAGCAAGTCGAAGGCAAACTAGGCTCGATCGCTTTTCGATCGCAAACGCAAACACGCCGAGCGGGACACTCGATCCTGCTCGGCGTGTTTGCGTTTACTGAGGGCGCTATTTTTACCGCGGAGGACGCAGAGAGCGCGGAGAAGCATAAAAGAGGCGCCGGCGGGAGTCGAACCCGCGCGTGGTGGATTTGCAATCCACTGCCTTAGCCACTTGGCTACAGCGCCTAACTGTGTATCGCTTTTTATCCCTATCGCTTCTCAGCGTCAAGGTGAGCTGAGCGATTGTATCGGCTGCACAGGCAGCACAACTTGTGCAAATCCTGGGCACTTGTCTAATTAAGCCCAAATGCTCGTTTTCCGGCACAGCGGAACTCCGCGCCCCCGTTTCCAACGGCGCCGCTTCACCTACACTGGCGACTGCGCCGCGCTGGACATTTTGGCGCCGGCCGGCCTTGAGCCAGCCTTACTAGATAGGTGCAGACTTCGGCGGGAAAAGTTCGGGCTGCGATCGGGCGGGACGTTTCGGAACTCGAGCACGAGCGGGATGATCAGTGCGAGTGCCGGCAACTAAGCAACTAGCAAATTCACTTCTTTTTATTTTACCAACGCGAGAAATTTCGTTATGAGTGCGACTTGCGACTTCGGCCTGATTGGCTTGGCGGTGATGGGCGAAAACTTGGCTTTGAATGTGGAGAGCCATGGCTTCCGCATCGCCGTCTACAACCGCACCGTCGACAAGGTTGACCAGTTGATTGCCGGCCGCGCCAAGGGCAAGAACTTCGTCGGTTGTCACTCGATCCAAGAACTGGTCGCTGCGGTGAAGCGGCCGCGCAAAATCATGATGCTCGTCAAAGCCGGCCCGGCGGTCGACGACCTCATCGAGCAATTGCTGCCCTACCTGGAGCCGGGCGATGTGATCATCGACGGCGGCAACGAGTTCTATGAAAACACCGAACGCCGCACCAAGTACGTCGAGAGCAAAGGCTTGCTGTACGTCGGCACGGGTGTCTCGGGCGGTGAAGAGGGGGCTCTCAAGGGTCCGAGCCTGATGCCTGGCGGCAGCAAAGACGCCTGGCCGCTGATCAAGCCGATCTTCCAGTCAATCGCCGCTAAGGTCGGTCCCAAGCACGACATCCCCTGCGCCGAATGGGTCGGCCCGCGCGGCGCCGGTCACTACGTCAAGATGGTGCACAACGGCATCGAGTACGGCGATATGCAGCTGATCTGCGAAGCCTACCAATTGCTCCGCGAAGTTGCCGGCCTCAGCAATGAAGAACTTTACAACGTCTTCGCCGAGTGGAATCGCGGCGAATTGCAAAGCTACCTGATCGAAATCACCCGCGACATCTTCTCGGTCAAAGACGATCAGCCGGGTGCCGACGGTTACCTGGTCGACAAGATCCTCGACGTGGCCGGCGCCAAGGGAACCGGTAAGTGGATGAGCCAGTTGGCGCTCGACCTGGGCGTCCCGAGCACGCTGGTCACCACCGCCGTCTACGCTCGAGCTCTCTCGGCCGCTAAGGAAGCTCGCGTCCGCGCCAGCAAGGTACTGAGCGGTCCCAAGCCGGGCGACAACCCACTGCTCGACGGCCCGATCAAGCAGCTGATCGGCGACAAGGCGGCCTTCGTCGAATCGGTGCGGCTAGCTCTCTATGCGTCGAAGATCTGCAGCTACGCTCAAGGTTTCGTGCAGTTGCAAGCGGCCAGCGCCGAGCACGACTGGGGCCTCAACTACGGCGACTGCGCTCTGCTGTGGCGCGGCGGCTGCATCATTCGCGCTCAGTTCCTGGACCGCATCAAGGAAGCGTTCGACAAGGAACCGAACCTCGAGAACCTGCTGCTGTTCCCGTACTTCAAAGACATCATCGACAAGAGCCAAGCGGCTTGGCGGCGCGTGCTGATCGCCGCCACGCACATGGGTGTGCCGGCTCCGGCGTTTTCGACCGCTTTGGCGTACTACGACAGCTATCGCCGCGAGCGACTGCCGGCCAACCTGCTGCAAGCCCAGCGCGATTACTTCGGCGCGCACACTTACCAGCGCACCGACCGCTCCGGCACCTTCCATTCCGAATGGCTCGACCTGCGCAAGCAGCCGAGCTAAGCACGCTCTGCAGGCTCTCCGCCCCTCCGCGGTAAATCGTTTTTTACCGCGGAGAACGCGGAGCCGGCCGAGCATGAACGAGAACAAGCAGACCGGATCTTAGGACAGTCAGGAAAAACATGTCGCACACGATGGTGATCTTCGGCGCCTCTGGTGATTTGACCAGCCGCAAACTGATTCCCGCGCTGTACCGCTTGTTCCAGCGCAAGCGGTTGCCGCCGCAGACGCGCATCTTAGGGGTCTCGCGCAGCCAGTTCAGCGACGACGAGTGGCGCGCACAGCTCCGCGGCTCGACCGAAAGGTTTCTCAAGAACGGTTTCGATGCGGCGGTTTGGGACGAGTTCGCACAAGGGATTCACTATCAAGCGGGCGACGTCTCCTCGGGCGAAGACTTTCGCAAGCTGGCCGAGCGCTGTGCGGAGCTGGAAAACCATCAACCCACGCCGCGAATCTACTACCTGGCGACGATGCCGCAGCTGTATGAGACCGCCATCTCGCAGCTCGGCCAAGCCGGTCTGGCCGACGATTCCGAAGCGCCGCGGCGCATCGTCGTCGAAAAGCCGTTCGGAACCGACCTAAAAACCGCTCGGCAACTGAACGAGTGCCTGGCGCATGTCTTCCGCGAAGAGCAGGTCTACCGCATCGACCACTACCTCGGCAAGGAAACGGTTCAGAACATCTTGGTGTTGCGCTTCGGCAATACCATTTTTGAACCGCTGTGGAATCGCAACTTCATCGATCACGTGCAGATCACCGTGGCCGAGGAGGTCAAGGTCGGTCGTCGCGGCGACTACTACGACCGCTCGGGCGTGCTCCGCGACATGTTCCAGAACCACCTGCTGCAGCTGATGATGGTCACCGCCATGGAAGGCCCGGTCCGTTTCAACGCCCAGTTTGTGCGCGATGAAAAGGTGAAAGTCCTGCAAGCGGTCCGTCCGCTCCGCGGCGGCGATTTTGCCGACTGCGGCATGCGAGGGCAGTACGACGGTTATCTCAAGGAGGAGGGGGTCGAACCGGAAAGCGCCACCGAGACCTTCGCCGCGCTGAAGCTCTACATCGACAACTGGCGCTGGAAGGGGGTCCCTTTCTACTTGCGCAGCGGCAAGGCGATGGGTTGCCGCACGACGCAGATCGTCATTCAGTTCCGCGAGCCGCCGCACCTGCTCTTTGGGGACGGGGGACGGACCAAGCCGCAAGCCAACCGGCTGGTCATCCAAATTCAGCCCGCTGAAGGTTTGCAACTATACTTTCAGTCGAAGGTGCCCGACGAGGAAATGAAGCTCAAGCTCAGTCAGCTCGATTTCCGATTTGCATCCGATGCCGGCGAAATGCCCGACGCTTATCAACGCTTGCTTCAGGACGCCATGCTCGGTGACGCCAGCCTGTTTGCCCGAAGTGACGAAGCCGAGCTGGCGTGGAAGATCATCGACCCGATCATCGCCGCTTGGCGGAGCCCGGCCGCGCCGCCGATGAATACGTATCCGGTCGGTGGCTGGGGACCGGAAGCTTCGACGACATGGATGCACGCTCAAGGGCGGGAATGGTTCGACGTTTGTCCGGTAATTCACTAGTGAAACCAGATGCCTGAATTGAGCGAGATCGTTATCACCGGCATGGGCGTGGTCACTCCCATCGGGATCGGACGCGATGAATTCTGGTCCGGTCTGCAGGTCGGCCGTTGCGGTATCGAGCCGCTCAATGAACCGGCGTCCTCCGACGCGCCGCTGTTTGTCGGCGCGACGCTGAAGAACTTCGACGCCAAGCAGTACGTCACGCCGCGCAAAGCTCTCAAAGTCATGGCCCCTGAGCTGCAGACGGCCTATTCGGCCAGCCGTCTGGCGTGGCTCGACGCCGGCCTGACCGAAGGCCACTTCGATCCTGACCGCGTGGGAGTCATCTTCGGCTCCGATCCGCTCGTCGGCGAAATCCCCGACCTATCCGAAGCGGTCGCGGCCTGCTCGGAAAATGGACAGATGCACTACGAGCGCTGGGGCGCGTCGTTCACCAAGACGATCATGCCGCTGTGGATGCTCAAAAGTCTGCCCAACATGCCCGCCTGCCACGTCGGCATCGCCGTCGACGCCCGCGGCCCCAACAACACGATCGTCGTGGGCGAAGTCGGCGGTCTGCTGGCTCTGCATGAAGCGGCGATGATCATCCAGCGCGGGGCGGCCGACATGATGGTCGTCGGCTCGACCGGTTGCCAGACTTCGGCCAGCCGCCTGTGCTATCGCTACCGGAGCCTGTACGACACTTCGCCCGGGCAGAAGTATCCGTACTGCTTGCCCTACGATCGCCGCCGCCATGGCATCGTGCCGGGCGAAGGGGCAGGGGCCATCATCATCGAGAGCCGCGAGCATGCTGAGCGCCGCGGCGCCACGCCGCTAGCCCGCCTGGCCGGCTGGGCCAATCGCTTCGGCGCGCCCGACGCCAAGCTGGCCGGCAGCTCGACCGCGATCGCCCGAGCCGCCTCAGCCGCCTTGCAAGAAGCGGGCATTACCAGCGCAGATCTCGCCCACGTTTCGGGGCAAGCTTACTCGCACCAACAGCTCGACGTCACCGAAGCTCAAGCTCTGCGCCGTGTGATCGAAAACGTTCCGGTCGTCGGATTTTCGAGCTATTTTGGACAGCTCGGCGGCGGCTGTGGTATCGTGGAATTGGTCGGCAGCGTGTTGTCGTTGTCCAAGGGGGTGACGCTGCCGACGCTCGGCTTTGCTCAGCCCGACACCGAGTGCCCGGTCAACGTCTTGACCAAACCGCGGGCCAGCAACGGGCAGCGTTACGCTCTGAAGCTCAACTTTACCCCCCACGGCCAAGCGGCGGCGGTGGTAATCGAATGCTTGAACTGACCAAGGTCGTCGACCAGCCTAGCATCTGTCCTTACCTGGACGGCCGCACGGCTCGCATGCCCTTGGAAATCCCCAGCCGACCAGTCGATGCCGGCCAGCTCGATGCGCTGCTGGCCGCCGGCTATCGAAGATCCGGCTGGTTCTACTATCGCACCGCCTGCCCGAGCTGCCAGGCATGCGAACCACTCCGCGTCGACGTGCCGAAGTTCGTCGAATCGCGCTCGCTGCGCCGCGTGCTCAAAAAGGGTGACGCGGACTTGAAGGTCGTCATCGGCAAACCGCGTTGCGACGCGGCGCGACTGCGGCTATTCAACCGGCATCGCAACGAGCGCGACATGTCGCGCAACGATGGCGATGCGACGATCGAAGACTACAACGCCTTCTTGGTTTCCTCCTGGAACCCGTCCAGCGAGATCAGTTACTGGCTGGGCGACCGCCTGGCCGCTGTCGCAGTCGTCGACGTCGGCATCGAAGCGCTGTCCGCGGTTTACTGCTACTTCGATCCCGACCTCGAGCAGCTGAGCCTCGGCACGTACTCGATCCTGACGCAGATCAGGATCGCTCGCATCCGCCACATGCGCTGGCTGTATCTGGGCATGTATGTCGCCGGCAACCGCCACTTGCGATACAAAGCCCGCTACGTGCCGCACGAACGCCTGCTAGCTGGCTCATGGCGCCGGTATGAGGTCGAAGCACAGCAAGCGTGAATTGCCTCTGAGGAATAGCAAACCGTGCGCGAGCACCGGCGGTGCCCAGCACGGATCGTCCAGCAGCGGCAACGGACTGGTGGGATCGTTCGGGTCACTGATCGCCCCGAGATCGACCGAGCGCACAAGATCGTACTTCTCGGTGCTCGGGCGAATCAGATCGAGCAAGCCGTTTTCATAGAGCACGATCAAGTAACCGTCGACCGACAGCACGCTCGCCCGTTCGTGTTTGCGCTTGGTCCACAGCACCTTGCCATCGCTCAAGCGCACGCAGCGGAAATCGCTATCGGGCTGATTGCGGCCGCTGCAGCCATAGAGGTGACCGTCGACGAGCGCGGGGGTCGACCAGTGAGCGCGAAAGGCTTGTTCGCTGCGGCGATCGCCGTCTTTCCAGA
>JBQCEI010000871.1:0-10090 GCA_051960375.1 Aureliella sp.
GTAGCATCGTCGCGCAGTGCGTGGCCGCCATGCCCGAGGCGAACGCCAGCGCTCCGCAGCCCCCCTCGAGCGAAGCCAGCGTTGCTTCGACCGCCGCTCGCGTCGGGTTGCCGCTGCGCGAATAATCGAACTGGCCCGACTCACCTGCACCGGGCTGCACAAAGGTCGTGGCCGGATGGATCGCGGGGACTACGGCTCCGGTTTGAGGATCGGGTGGATTGCCGACGTGGATAGCGCGAGTGCGAAACTTCATGAGTCGAGAGCCTGCTGCAGATCGGCGATCAAGTCGTCGGTGTCTTCGATGCCGCAGGCCATGCGGATCATGTTGTCAGGGATGCCGAAGCGCTGGCGGTCGGCTGGCGTTTGGTTGAAGTAGCTCATCACCATCGGCTGTTCGATCAACGATTCGACGCCACCCAGGCTCGGGCCGATGCGAGGAATCTTGACGCGATCGATGACGTCGGCTGTCTCGCGCCAATCCGCATCTTTGATCAGAAAGGTCACCAAGCCGCCGAAGCCGCGCATCGTGCGACGAGCGATTTCATGCGAAGGATGGCTCGGCAGGCCCGGATAATAAACTCGCTCGATCCGCGGATGCTTTTCGAGAAACTCGGCGACTGCTTGTCCGTTCTGGTTGTGCCGCTGCATTCTGAGCTGGAAAGTTTTCAAGCCGCGCTGGAGCAGATAGAGATTGTGCGGCGAGTTGATGCCGCCCATGATCCCGCGCAAGTTGCGAACGCTCTCGAGTTTTTCTTTCGAACCGGCGATCACGCCAGCGAGCAAGTCGTTGTGGCCGCCGAGGTACTTGGTGGCCGAGTGCAGCACATAGTCGATGCCGTATTCGATCGGCTTGAGGTTCAGCGGCGTAGCCAGCGTGGCGTCGATCAGCGTTTCGATTTCGTGCGCTTTGCCCAGCGCCGCAAATTGTTCCAGATCGATGCAGGTCAAGTGCGGATTGGTCGGCGATTCGCTGACCAGCATCTTGGTGCGGGGCGTAATCGCTTTTTCCATCGCGGCGAAGTCGCCGGTTTTGACCTGGTGGGTGACGACGCCGAAGCGGGCCAGATGCTTGTAACAGAATTCGCGGCTGCGGTGATAACACTGATCGAAGAAAACGATCTCGTCGCCTGCGTTGAGTTTCGCCATCAGCACGCCGACGATCGCTGCCATGCCGCTGGAAAAGACGAGCGCTTCCTCGGCTCCTTCCAGGGCGGCCAGCTTGGCTTCGACGACGCGTTCGTTCGGATTGCCGTAGCGGCCGTACTCTTCGCGAGCCTGTTTTTGTTCGATGAAATCGATGACCGACTGCGTATCGTCGAACGTGTAGGTCGAGCTGCAAACGATCGCATCGGTGACGGCATCGAGCGCCTTGCGTCGCGCTTCGCCGGCGTGGACGGCAATGGTCGAAGCGCCCGCGGCGTGCGCAGGTTCTGGCGTGGAGCTTGCTACCGGACGCTTCGGCTTCTCTGGTGTCATTGCAGGTGCAGTCATAGGGCTGGCAGTTCCGAAATGGAAACTTCGAACGGGGGAAACCGCGCAGGCGGGCGTCAAGGCGTCGGATCAATCCGGCGAGAAGACTGTTCCACGAAAGAGAGTCTCAAACGTCTTGCGCACGCGTGCGCCAGAAACTTGCGACTGGTGTGGAGAATCACAGAAAACCAAGCCGTCCTGTCGATAGATCGGATGATTCGGCGCTAAACAAGTGCCGAAGGTGCCAATCAATGTCGGTACGGTGACGTTCGGTGGCTCTTTAGCAGTTGGAGGCTGCAAGCGGCCGCAAATCCCTGGACGCCGCAATTTTAGCCGCGCCCGTTCGCTTTAGCAACTGACGAAGCCTCGGCGATTGCGGTAAGATGTCGCTTGCCCACCTCATAGATCTTCAGACGAATCCAGCTTACCTAGAACTCACTCACTGCAGGCCCTCTCCTCTCATGGCGGTTCGCTTACCCGTAATTCTTTCGCAACCCGCGCGGCGCGATGCCTCGACGACCGACCTGGTCGAAACGCTCGTGGCTGCCGCACTGTTGGTACCGGGGCTGGATGCCAACTTGATCGGGGACATCCACACGCTCGAGCCGGGCAGCACCGATCATGTGTGCTTGCTCGGGCATACGCGGGACGTGGTGTTGGCGAGTTTTCTCGAACTCTCCGAGGCCCGCGCGGCCTGGCAGCGGCTGGGGCAAGGCGGGCACTTCGTCGATCTTTCGCAAGAGGAAGCGGAAGTGCGCGCGTCGCTTCGCACGGCCGCTTCTGCACGAAAAGTGTTCTATTACCAATTGACGATCGGCCAGCCGGTCGAGCGGTTGCTCGAGCGGTGTCGCCAACTGCTGGCGGCTCAGCAGGTTAGCCTGGTGTCGATCCAGTTGGGCGGCAGCGGCGCTAACGGATCGGCCGCTGCCGACGGCCGGCCGATGATGCCGCTCGCCACGCAAGTTACGCACGCCGATCGTGCGACTGCCTCCCAACCCGGGGCTGCGGCGCGTCCGGTCAGCGGCATGCAGGCGGCAAGCCAAGCGCAGCCAGCGCCGCGAGCCGAGCCGGCCTCAGGGAGCGATTGGGGCCAAGCGGTTTCCGCCGGCCTGGACGATTCGGCCGAGTGGAGCGCTTTGGACAAGCTGGTCGACGACCTGGACGCCATGGACTTGTAGCAACATCGATTTGTAGCGACGTGAGAACGCCCGAGGCATGAAAGACACTCGCTGGATTGCTTTTGAATTGCACGATGGTTTGATGCAATGGGTCATCGGGGCTCGCATGCATCTGGCCGCGCTGGTGGCTTCGCTGGCCGACAAGCCCTCGGCGCCGGGCGACGTGGAAGATACGCTCAGGCAGATTCTGACGTACCTCAACCAGGCGGCCGATGAAGGTCGCCAGCTGATGCGCTTCGTCGAAGGTTTGCCCGAGGGAGAAACGATCGACGTCGTCGGCACGCTGGCCACGACGTGCGAGTTGCTGGAGCGGAAGGCAATCGGCGGACGGCCGGAGATTTGTTTTCGGTGCCCCGAGCAGTCGTGGCCCGAGATGCCTCCCAAGTTGGCGTGGACCGTCGTCCGCATCATTCAGCAAGCGGCTGTCAACGCAGTCCGGCATAGCGGCGCTGAGCACTTGTACGTATCGCTGGGCGGGACGGCTGAGGAGGCTCTGAGCGTCGTCGTGCAGGACGACGGTTGCGGGTTTGATCCCGAAGGCGACTATCCGGGCAACTTTGGAATGCAGAGCATGCGGCAGCGGGCTCGCGAACTCGGGCTCGAACTGGCAATTGACTCGCAGCCCGGTGGCGGCGGCACGACGGTCTCGCTGCGGATTCCGGCGGCGGCACTCAAGGCGGCCGAGGCAACGCCCGAAGATGTAGAGCAGGCGCCGCCGGGCGCCCCGAAGTTCGGGTGCTGAACCCGCAATCGCCAAAAACGCAAAATGGCGTTGTGACTTGGCGGTCTTTGGGTATACTTTGGCCGTTTAGGCGACCGAGCTGCGGCTCGGGTCGCGGTGGATTTACGTAGATCGAAGAGACTGGAGCGACCTTCATGGCCCGCCATTGTGAAGTTTGCGGCAAGACCGCATCGGTTGGAAATCAAATCGAAATTCGCGGTAAGGCCAAGTATTTGGGGGGCGTTGGTACCAAGGTCACCGGCATCACCCGCCGCAAGTTCCAGCCCAACCTCCAGACGCTCAAGGTCGAGCTGCCCAGCGGCCAGCACAAAACGCTGAAGGTTTGCACGCAGTGCATCCGCAGCGGCGTCGTCCGCAAAGTGGTCAAGCAGAAACCCTTCCAGCTGCCGACCACCGCCACCCCGAAGACCTAGCGGTCGCCACATTTAGGACCACTGGGACACTGTCGCCATGAGCATTTCCGCCAGCGAAGTTCTAAAAGTGGCCAAGCTGGCCAAGCTGCATATCGCCGACGAGAGCGTGGCTGCGGTCGCTGCTCAGATGGCGCGAATCGTCGACATGGTCGAGCAGCTCAAGGCGGTCGACACCTCGGGAGTCGAACCGCTGGCTCATGCCATGGATCTGCACTCAGTGCTGCGAGCCGACATCGTCCGCGAAGGCCTCTCGCGCGAGCAAGCTCTGCGCAACGCGCCGCAGCACGACCAGGAATGTTTTCGCGTCCCAGCGGTCATCTAGCGCCACTCTAAAACCGCCACACTCCGTTTCCATTGCAGGCCGCGCGCAGCGACGGCAATCCTACGTGCCACATCAGGCCCTGATGTGACCCGAACCCGCCCCAGCGGCCGGTTCTACGCGTGTGGCTCTTCTTTTTCTGGGCTGCTTCGCAGCAAGAGATATTGGTTTGTGCGGACCGGCTTGCCGGGTGCTGCACATCAGCGGCGTGATGTGCTACGGTTCGGCTGGCGAATTCTTGCGCGGCCCAACGCAGCGACTGCCGTGCATCACGCTGCTTTCGTCGCTGCAATTTCGTCGCTGCAATTTCGTCGCTGCAATTTCGTCACTGCAATTTCGTCACAGTAATCTCATCACAGTAATCTCATCACAGTAATCTCATCACTGCGATTTCATTGGCGGCCGCACGCTCACCTGAGCCGAACCGGCGGACCAGGAATCGCTGCCTTCGACGAACACTCGCACCAGATAACGTCCCGGAGGTAAATCGGCAGGCGTTTTGAGATCGCACGCAAAAGTTCCCGGAGCGGCCAGCTCGAGCGATTGGCCCAGCAGGATGCGTTGGTTGGCTTGCGCATAAGCGGCTTGCATCTTTTCGCGCACGCGAGCGTCCGCAGAGAACTTGCCGGCTACGAACAGGTCGCGCGGCGTCTTGTCGCGCGGTCGAGCCAGTTCGACGCTGACGCGGCCGGCTTGACCGACCTTGCCGTTCACCGAGATTGTTTCGCCAGCCGTGATGTGAGGCGTGACGGAAACTTCCACCGGGGCGGGATGCTCGAGTCGCAACATCGGATCTCCGAGCAAGTTCATCTGCCACACATGTTCCCGGCGCTCGGCCAGCAAATCGTGGCCAGCCGGGCTGAGAGCCGATGCGATCGCAGTAATCAGTTGCATCTGAGCGTCTGGCTTGGGCGCGGCCTCGGGTTGGTGCGGAGCGGACGAGGCTTGGGTCAGTTCGATCGTCCGTGGCGGCGAAGCTCCGTTGGCTTTTGCTTGACCATCGTTCGCGCCGGAACCATTCCCAGCCGCATGGTCGGAATGGGACGCTGGCTCGGGTATCAGCATCTGCTGTTTGGCTCGCAAGATCGCATCGCCCAACGACGGAGCGTGGTGAACGTAACATTGGTCGAGCATCCCGCTGGCCAGCGAGGCCAAGCCGTAAGGCCCGGTCACGCGCGTCGCCGCCAGCGCCGCCACGGGACCTTGCGAACTCATCACCAACTGTTCGGCTAGACAATCCTCGCGAGCGTCATAGGCGCCGGTGTAGCAAGCCAAAAACACGGCGATCGGCGAACGCCCGGCCGTGCGGACGCGCGGAATCTGCGAGTCGGTGAAGATGCCCAGCACATCGCGGTCGACGTGCAGATAGTCGAGATGCTTGACGTGGCCGTGGCCGACATAGACCCAAAACATGCTGCCGGCGTTGAGCTGATCGACCGTAGCCTCGCTGAAACGAAACGGATCGGGACAGTATGGGCTGTTGGGGCTGGCATATGTCATCGCCACGTTCGCCCAGGGCGGCACGCGGTCGGTCAGAAAGCGACTGGTGGTCATCTCGATTACCGAGTCGGCCAAAGGCCCGAAGCCACCGACGCCGGCAACCACGCGCACATCGCGGCGCCACTTGCCAAAGTTGGATTGCCGTTCATACGCGATCGAGCGAGCCAGAAACTGCCGCGCGGCTTCGGGCGTGTCGGCGGGGATGCGGCCGACGGCCAAGTCGGGACTCTCGTCGTTATCCAGATCGCCGTAGGGATTGTCGGTCGCCAATTCCTTATCGCCGCCCAGCCTCACCATGGCGGTCGACGGGCGATACCAGGCGGGCAGTTTGGGAGCGTGCGCGGCGTCGCGATTGCCATCGCCGATGAGCACGACGTAGCCGATCTTGCTGGCTCTGGCATCTTTCTCACGTCGCTCGTTTGCCGCCCGCGCCAGTTCGGTGATGCGCGAGCGGATCGTGGTTGGTCCCAACTCCGAATCGATCTCGACGATCGCATGCCCTTGAGCGGCTCGATAGGCTTTCCACTCGGTTAACGCACCGGCCCAGTCATGCGGCCGAACGACGATGGCCGCTGCAGGCGGCTCAGCGGCGGCAGATGGGCTCGAAGACGCGTTCGGCGTTGCACCCAGAGCCAAGAGCCACGCGCAAGTCCAGGTTACCAAGATACCGATCCCATGAAGGAGCCGATCGGCGGCCAGGGCCCGGAGCCGTCGCCAGCTGAATTGCCTCTGCGGATACCGGACGCGCTGCCGCGCTTCCGGCTGATGAAAAACGAATACGCGCGCTTGGGCGGCAGCTCTAAGAGACCGAAACCGCCGGCTCGGGGGCTGCGTGGGCCAGCTCTTCGGCTTCGATTCGGGCTTGCTGCAGCTCGCGCCCTTTGCTCGTCCAATAATAGACCAAACCGATCCCAGCGATGGCAAGAGTGATTAAGCGGTAGACCGTGGCCACGATCATCCCCGAGAACTCGGGAGGCAGGGAAGCGAGTTGTTTGAAAAGTTCATCCAACGCGTATTCCTGTGCCCCTAAGCCACCGGGAGCCAGTGGGATCGCGCCGGCAGCCATCGCCGGTGGCACGACGTAGAGATGTTCGGTCAGCGTCGGATGTTCGGCGTAGATTCCGCACGAGACAAAGTAGACAGTTAGAGCTAGCAGGCTGTGGACGCCGACCGAGGCGAGGATGAGTCCCAGGAGCGTTGCCGGTTGGCCGCGGAGCTGTCGCACGGCCCACGCCATGCGAGCCAGCGACTCGCCCGCCAGTGGCAAACGCGCCAAGGCATGAATCAGCCGCTCGAACCAGCGCCCCGAATAAATCGCCACGAGCAACGCCACGATGGCCGCCAGCGATAGCGCCAGGGCAAACTCGCGAATGCGCTTGAGGACGTTGGAAAGTTCACCGTTAGAAAAGAACGTCAAACTGATCACGGTGAGCAGCACTAAGCCGAGCAAACCGATCGCGCGATCCAGAACGACCGAGGCGACCGCTTCGGGGCGCGAACGCGGCTTGTGCTTGGCAACCAAAATCGCTTTGAACAGATCGCCGCCGACGCTGCCGAGCGAGACGAAGTTCAGCAGATAACCCAGAAAGCCCAGCCGCAGGGCTTCGCGCAGTTCGAACGGAATGCCGAACGCGCGCACCAGCGCCCACCAGCGGACCATGCCGACGGTCATCGCCGTCAGCGCGAGCCCTTGCGCCAGAGCGAGGAGATCCCAGCGCTTGGGCCGCGACCAGAAGGCCTCGTAGTCGCTCGCGGGAACGCGCCACAACAAATATACGAACAGCGCAGCCGGCAACGCGACTTTTAGAAAGATGATTGCGGCACGCTTCACGGGCGATCTCGTTTCACTTGCAAGGCGTTCGGGCACCGGCGTCAACCGAAAAATATACCTTAAAATTGGCGGCCTGCCATTTTAGAGGCGTCAGGCTTCAGGCGTCAGGCTTCAGATTCGTGCTCGTGCTCGTGCTCGTGCTCATGCAGAAGCCCCGACCAAGCAACCTGAAGCCTGAACCGTCCCTTCAGGCTGCGAATCATTGAACGCGCCAGGCGAATTCCAGCTCGGAGGAGACTACTGCTTTAATTAGCCGGCACGCGTTAGCGACTCCATGCTGTAAATCGCCGCAAACGGCGGGCTTCGGGCTTCAGGCTTGAGATTGCTTTGCCCGCCTTCCGCCCGAGCCCGAGCCCGAATCTGAAGCCTGAAGCCTGAAGCCTGAAGCCTGAAGCCTGAGGCCTGAGGCCTGAGGCCTGCAGCCTGCAATTTTCCTGTTGTTCAAAAACGGCCGAGATGCTATTCCTGTGGGTCGAAACCCATCATATGGAACAAGGAGGCCATCATGACGGTAGCCACGTTGGGTGAGCTTGGCAGACTCGTCGATGGACAAGTCCGCGGCGCAACGGATCTGCGCATCGAGCACGCTCTTCCCCTCCAGGACGTCACCGCCGACGCCTGCATCACGCTGGTCGACAAGCCGGGCTCGCTCGAGTCCTTGCTCGGTTCGCGAGCTGTCGCCGCCGTCGTGCCGGTCGGATTTCCAGCGGCGCCGGTCCCGACGATTGAAGTGCAGCAACCGCATGCGGCCTTCGAGCGGATCATTCGGCATCTTCGGCCGGCGACCGTCGTGCGTCATCGAGGCGTCCATATTCATGCTCACATCGATCCCTCGGCCACCATCGGCCCCAACTGCGTGATCAAGGCCGGAGCGAGCGTCGGGCCCGGTTCGGTCATCGGCGCCCGCAGCGTGATTCATCCCGGCGTACATGTGATGGCTGGCTGTGTCGTCGGTGAAGACTGCGAACTTTATCCGGGCGTCGTTTTGTACGCCAACACGCGGTTGGGCAATCGCTGTTTGGTTCATGCCGGATCGGTCCTCGGCGCTTTCGGCTTCGGTTACCGCTCGGTTCAAGGCCGGCACGAGCGATCGGCGCAGGTCGGTTGGGTCGAGCTGGGGGACGATGTCGAACTGGGCGCCTGCGTGACGATCGACCGTGGCACTTACGGAGCGACCCGGATCGGCGAAGGGACGAAGATCGACAACCAAGTGATGATCGGCCACAACTGTCAGATCGGTCGGCACAATCTCATTTGTGCCCAAGTCGGCATCGCCGGTTCTTCCTCGACGGGCGACTATGTTGTGCTGGCTGGCCAAGTTGGCTTGAAGGATCACATTCACCTGAGCGATCGCGTGATGGTAGCCGCTAAGTCGGGAGTGATGCACGATATACCAGCTGGCGAGGTTTGGTCGGGCTATCCCGCCCAGCCGAGCAAGAAATTCATGCAGAGCGTGGCTGGCGTTAACCGTTTGCCCGAGCTGCGCGATGAAGTGCGACGCCTCGAGCGCGAGTCGGAACAAATGCGACGCGAGATGGCCGAGCTGCGAGCGCTTCTCACCGAGAGCGTTCGTGGTCCAAACTCCGAGCAACGGGCGGCGTGATGACTCGATCGTCATCGGATGTGTCGTCGGCAGCCGGCAAGCTGCCGCCGCTGGGGCTGGTTGCTGGCTGGGGACGTTTCCCGCTGGAGCTGGCCGAGCACGCGCGAGCCAGCGGCCGCGAAGTCGTCGTGGCCGCGATCAAAGCTCACGCAGATGAGGCGCTCCGACCGCTGGCCCGTGACATGCGCTACTTCGGCGTCGCCAAGCTCGGCGCGCAGTTGCGATTTTTCGAGCAGCATGGCGTGCGCGAAGTGCTGTTGGCTGGAAAGCTGTTCAAGGACCGCATCCTGTTCCACGGCTGGGGCTGGATCGGACATTTTCCGGACCTAGCTTGCTGGGGCGCTCTGTATCACAGTTTCATCTCGGGCCGGGCCGATCAGCGCGACGATACGTTGCTCAGGGCGATCGTGGGCGCGTTTGCTCGGCGCGGTATGACGGTGCTCGCTTCGTGCGATGTTGCCCCGCAGCTCATGGCCGAAGAAGGAGTTCTTTCACAGCGAGCCCCGACGCGGCGCGAAGCGGCCGACATGGCCTTTGGCTGGCAGATCGCTCGCGAAATGGGACGACTGGATATTGGCCAGAGCATCATCGTGCGCGATCAGACAGTCCTCGGCGTGGAAGCGATCGAAGGCACCGACGCGCTGATCGCTCGCATGCCGGCCGTTTGTCCTCGCGGCGGCTTCAAGCTGGTGAAACTCGCCAAACCGCAGCAAAATATTCGTTTAGATGTGCCGACGATCGGCCTGCGAACGGTCGAGCAATTGCACCGCGCCGGGGGCACAGCGATTGCAATTGAAGCCGGCAAAACGATCTTCGTCGATCGTGAACAGACGCTGCGCCGTGCCAATCAACTGGGGATCGCGCTGGTGTCGCTCACCTCCGCCGAGCAATTGGTCGCGGGCCGCCGAAGACCAATCGCTGCTTGATGCGCAAAAGCCGCCAGCGATGAATCACACGCCACTGACCCAGAACACTCTGCTCGGGCTCGTCGCCAGTTTGGCGCTAGCGGCCGTGAAATTCGTAGCCGGCTGTCT
>JBQCEI010000872.1:0-4050 GCA_051960375.1 Aureliella sp.
ATCCAGGTTGGCGGTGGAGGGCTTGGCCGAGAGCTGCCGGCTCTGATACTTCGAAAAGGAAGACACTGGCAGAGCCAGTGCCACCCGAAGAAAAAATGGCAGCTCGCTTCAGAGGGCAAAGCCATGCGCGCGATGCATGACGTCGCGAACCGTTTCGGTCAGCGTCCGCAGAGCGAACGGCTTGGCGAGCACCGGCGAGTCGGCCAGGGCCCGTGCCTTCTGCTCGATCATCTCGTCCAGCTCGGCCGTCATCAGAATGCACGGCAGCTTCGGGACGCCCAAGCGACGAATCTCCTCGAGCGTATCCAGGCCGCCCAGCCGCGGCATGTGGATGTCGAGGATCGCCAGATGGAGCGTCAATCGCGACTGGACCAGTTCCAAGGCCTCCTGCCCGTCGGCGGCCAGCATCGTGCCGTAGCCGCGTCGCTGAAACGCTTCGGATAATGCATCGCGCAGTGCTGCATCATCGTCGGCGATCAGAATCTGTGGACACGTCGATTGCACGTGAAGGTTCCTGAACAGGTTCCAAACTTGACTGCCAAATGTGCGCCGTTTCTGCATATCTTGGCAAGTAGCATTATGCGTACCAATAGCCGTTGGCGCAAAGGCGGAACGCCGAGCAGGCAGATGAAGAATTGAAACACAGAGGCACAGAGAGCGCAGAGTTTTTTTCTGGCTTGCTTCCTCAGTGCCCTCAGTGCCTCTGTGTTTTTTCTTCTTTTGCTGGGCTCGGCCACATTGGCTATGATTTCAGAATAGCCCGCATTTGCATGCATGGTCAATTTCGCCTGGACCGAATTGCCGCCTCGATCGCAGTCTCACCCTTTAGAAGACTCCATGCCAATTAAGTCTCGCATCGGTCCACTCGCCCTCGAGGCGCCGCTGGGCAGCCGCACCGCCTCAGGCCAAGTTTTTCGCGCTATCCACGTCGAACAGCGCAAGTTGCTCGCCGCGCGTGTATTTCCCATCCCGCTGGGGCTGACTCCCGAGAGCCGCCAGGAATTCGCCGACCAGCTCGAGCAGCTCAAACAGTTAAAGCACCCGGGGATCGTGCGGTGCTATGGCGGCGGTTTTGACGCCCGCACTGCGTACTTGGTGTATGAGCTCGTCGATGGCGAGTCGCTCGATGCGGTCCTGGCCCGCCGCGGCCGGCTCAATTGGGAGAATGTGCTCGAGTATGGCCAACAGATGGCCGAAGCGCTGCAGTACGCGCACCTGATGGGTTGGGTACACGGGCGGCTGCGTCCGGAGAAATTGCTGCTCCCCAAAGACGATCATCAAATCAAGCTGAACGATTTTCGCCGCGAGGCGATCGCGGCGGCCATCGGCGGCGGTGGGCAAGTGCGGCTGGAAGATCTGTTGTACGCAGCCCCCGAGCAGTTCGAGCCCGACTTTGTACCCAACGAAAAGTGCGATCTGTATTCGCTCGGCGCGGTGCTCTACGCGATGCTCGTCGGCGAGCCGCCGCTGCCGGCAAGCGACGTCGGGGAACTAGTGGCGAAGATGGAGCGCGAGTCGCCGCCGAGCGTCCACAGCCGCGTGCTCGACTGCCCGATCTGGCTGGCTGCGATCATCGATCAGTTGCTCGCCAAAGATCCGCAGCAGCGTCCGTTCGGAGCCGCTGCAGTGCTTCTGGCTTTCAAGGAAGCCGAGCGCCGCGAAACGCAAGGGGTCGGTGTGTTGCAGCACGCCACCAGCGGGTTCAGCCCGCTGCGCTTAAAAACAGCCGATCGCGATGAGGCAGAGAAGGTCCTCGGGATCAAACGGAAAAAGGTGCGCAAGGCCAGCGATACGCCGATCTGGGAACGACCTTGGGCGTTGCTGGCGGCACTCGGGTTGTGCATCGGCCTGGCGGTGTGGCTCATGCTGCCGCCTGGCTTGTCGACTTTGCGGAGCCGCGCCGAGGCGCTCCTGGCCAGCACTGAGGAGGACGACTGGGACAGAGCTCGCGATCTTTATTTGAGCGACATTCTGGAGAGGTTTCCCGATAGCCCCGATGCGGCGTGGGCTCGCAAGAAGTCGGACTTCGTCGATTCGGTCGATGCCCAGCGGCGGCTCGAGCGAATGGCTCGGCTCAATCGCACTCCGGAACGCGAGATCGAGCGCCGCTATCTCGAAGCGTGGCGTTACGAACAGTTCGGCGATCGCGCGACGGCGCTCGAGATGTATCGCGGCATTGTGAAACTGCTCAGCGACGACCCGGCCGATCGCCCGGTCGTCCTGCTGGCTCAGCGCCGCATCGCCGAACTGGAAGCCAATCCGCCTGGCGTTGACGAATTGAAACGCTTGCTGGCTGCGAAGCTGAAAGAAGCGGATAAAGAGTTCGAACAAGGCCACGTGCGGGCCGCTCGCGAGATCTGGGACAGCGTGCTGAGTCTCTACGGCGACAATCAAGAAATGGCCGAGCCGGTCGCCATCGCCAAAGCCCGCCTGGCGGAACTCAAGTAAGACCGTGTTTCACCGCGGAGGACGCGGAGAGCGCGGAGGAGCAGAATCAATCCTCCGCGCTTCTCCGCGCCTCCGCGGTAAAAACTCTTACGGCATCACCGGCTGGGTCCAGGCCTGCTTCTTTTGATCCTTGATGCTCGGATCGACCGGGGCGGCGGAGCTGGTGACGACCGCGCGGACGTACAGCTCTTTGCCGGTCATGCGATACTCGCCGTGCACGCCATCGACGCTCTTGACCACTTTGCCGACCTGTTCCGGCGCGATGCCGCCGAGCGAGAGCGGCTTGTCGCTCGATGAACCGCTCACGGCTTGCGCGTCGGGTGCGAGCGTGGCGATGAAGTCGATGCGATACGTTTCACCTTCGACCGGCTGGACATCGATCTTGATCGTCGCGTTCTTGCGATCGAGAACCACGTCGGAGAGCGTCACGCCGCTGGAGGCATAGAAGTCGCCTGCCTTCATCGCGCGAATGAGATGTTCCGGAGTCAAGTAACGACTGCGGACCATCACCCAGCCGCGGCCGGTGTGTGCCCCCGGCTTGCCATGGTAGTTATGGCTATCGTCGGTCGCGACGCCGAACAGCGGCGGGGCGTCGAGCGACTGAATGCGGATCGTGTTGGCGACGTCCCACATGCGTTCGATGCTGATGTGATGTTCGTCGCCCAGTTGATTGACGCCGGGATGCCCGTTGTGGATCTCGAAGAACTTTTCGGCGACCACTGCAGCCAAATCTTCGGCGGTGACGGCATAGCCGAAGTTGGGATGGTTGAGGTGCGGCAGGATCTCGCGGCCGGTTTCGCGTTCGTGTTCGAGGACCAGGCGGAGATTGTTCTCCATCACCGCTCGGACCGTTTCGCCGCCGAGCGGCTTGAGCACTTCGCGGATGTTGGTCGCGTTCATGTGGACCGGCTTGCCCTCGGCCTTGTCGCTGATCTCCTCGGCAGGAATCATTAGGAACTTGCCACTCTGTTCGACCAGGCTGCGGAACTCGTCCAGCGGCTTGAGTCGCACTTCGTACTTAGCGGTTCCTTCTTCGCCGCGCGTCTCGACCCACGCTTTGCCGAAGCGCTTGACGTACTTGGGAAGCACCTCTTTGCCGCCGCGATCGACGATTTTTTCGAGCGGCATCCACCGCTGGCCGTCGCTGAGGACGTTGTGGTCCGAGAGCGCCAGAAAGTTGTAGCCGTGATCGAGATACCAGGCGGCGATCATTTCCGGAAAATCATCGCCGTCGCTCCAGAGCGAATGCGTGTGCAAGTTGCCTCGCCACCACCGCAGCGGCGGACTGGTGTCGGCAGAATCTTGAGCAGCCAGCGGCGAGAGAACGAAGCTCGCGACAGAAACAAGTGATAGCAAACAGGCTTTCAGCAAATGCACGGATGAACTCCTGGAGGTAGGTAGAACGGGGAGGCGGTTTATTGTAATAAGCCTGCTGCACCCGGTCTTCCTTGGTGTCTTTGTGTCTTGGTGGTTCAATTTCTTAACCACCAAGACACAAAGACATCCAGAAAACCGCTCTAGGGGAACAGGGCGAATTTTGCTACGATCTTCCCCGACTACGATGACCTCCACCGGTGTTTGACGATGGACCTGCACGCGTCA
>JBQCEI010000873.1:0-5028 GCA_051960375.1 Aureliella sp.
GCCGCACAGGATGTGTTTATTGGTGGGTGATGGGAGTAATACCATCAAATATTGGGCGTTCCCTGGTGTAGCTTGGTAACGAGGCGTCTACTCAGCTCGCCTGATTATATCGTGGCGGTACCGGAAAGGAGCACTCTGCACGATGCCCAGCACCAAGCGCCGAGCCTGGTAATCGTGGGCCGCCAGGTCATCGCAAATCGCATCGACGACGCAGTAGTCGCTGTCGACCAGGCCGCGGCCGAGCGCATAACCCAACAGCTTGATCGTCAACTGCCGGACGAACTGCTCTTTGCGCTCCATCAGAATCTTTTTCAGCCCTTCGGAGCCTTCGATCTTTTGACCGCCCGGCAATTCGCCCAGATTGTCGATCGCCACGCCGTTCTCCTTGTCGCGCCAGCGCCCGATCGGATCGAAATTCTCCAGCGCAAAGCCCAGCGGGTCCAAACGATTGTGGCAGCCCGCGCAGGCGATGTTCTCGCGGTGGATCTCCAGTCGCTGCCGCAGCGTCTTGCCGCTCTTGTCCGCTTCTTTCTCGCTCAGCGGCGGCACATCGGGTGGCGGCGGCGGGGGCGGATCGCCCAGCAATGTCTCTAGCAACCACTTGCCGCGCAGCACCGGGCTGGTGCGGTTCGGGTAAGAACTAACCGTTAACACGCCGGCCATCGTCAGCAAGCCGCCGCGCGGGCTGTTCTCCGGCAGCGGCAGTTTCTTCAAGTTTTGATTGACATCTTCCTTGAGCGACTTGCGATCGACCTCGTAGACGCGAATCAACTCGTTGTTCATGAACGCGTAATCGCAATCGATCAGTTCGAGCAAGCTGCGATTCTCGCGCAGGATGTACTCGAACAGCTTGATCGGCTCTTCGCGATAGGCAGCCGCGACTTCATCGATCATGCGCGGGAACATTTCCGGATCGGGCTTGATCTGCCGCCCCAGCTCGCGCGTGCCGAGCCACTGGCCGACGAAGCTCTCGCACATCTCGCGCAGCCGTCGGTCCTTGAGCATCCGATCGACCTGCGCTTCGAGCCGCTTGTCATCGTGCAGCTTGCCTGCCTTGGCCGCCTGATGCAGCTCGCGATCCGGCAATGTGTCCCAAAGGAAATAGGAGAGGCGGCTGGCCAGCGCGTAGTCGTCGACCGGCCGCGGCTCGTCCGAATCGTTGCGCGGCTCGAGCATGAATAGAAAGTGTGGCGAGATCAGCACCGCTTGCAGCGTGTACAGCACCGCATCATCGAACTTAGCTCCGTCGGCCATCGACGCTTGGAAGATGCCGACCAGGCGGTCCAGTTGCTCAGGCGCGACCGGGCGGCGGAAGGCTCGCGAAGCGAATTGCTCGAGGATCTCGCGAGCGGCTTGTTCTTCGCTCACCCCTTCCTTGGGACCGGTGATGAAAATCCGCTTGCGGGCCGAGGCATCGCGAGCGGCGTACTCGAGGGCTTCTTTGGCCGCCGCGAGATATTTCTCGCCGTGGATCGGCGAAAGGAATAAGGTCTCGGCCGAGTTATCAAACCCTTCGCCGCCGGCGCCGTCGGCAGGCAGCTCGTGGCCAGCGTCGAAGTGCACGCCCAGCAGGTCACGCATCGTGTTTCCGTATTGATCGCGATTGAGCCGCCGGAGCGGAGCCGGCCCGCACTGAATGCCTTGGCCGCAAGCCTGCTCGCGGAAGACTTCGCCGATCCATCGCGCAAACCACTGGCGGTCATCGATCGACAGCGGCTCGCTGGTCGGCGGCGGCATGTCGCCCAGATGGACGCGCTGCCGAATCTTGTCCCACACATGCCGCCCCGCAGGGAGATCGTCGGTCGAATCGAAGGAGCTCAAGTCGAGTCCGCCTTCGGTGTTCTCCGCGTCATGGCAGTCCAAACAGTTCGCCTTGACGATCGCGATCGCTCGCGGCAGTCCGCTGGCAGCGTCCATTTTCGCTAAAGCTGGTGCCGGGGCTGCGCCGTCATCGGGCGTCTGGGCCGTCTCCTGCCCGAATGTCCGTCCAGCGATCAGCAACAATAGCAGCCCGGTGGCAAGCCTCAACGCAGCACGGCGCGGCAACAGGAAAAGGATCGACGAAGGCCCGGAGGTACACTCAAGATTCATGCGTACGGTCGGTGCTCATGCGGAGGGAAAGGAAGCGAGGCGAGGGAGGCCGGTAAACTAACAGTTGCGTAATGAAAATGCTGGTTTTTCATCGTCCGACACGGCCTCACCTCAGCATGTCCCGATCGGCCAAATATGTCAACGCCGCGACATCTTAGCTGCACCGTACCAGAGTTTCACCGCGGAGGCGCGGAGAGCGCGGAGGAGCGCAGAGAACTGGCAGGTTCCAAGACAGCCAACAAGCAAGTTGGCCAGCCAGGAATCAATCTGGCAGTGAGCGCGGTCTTCTTGGTGTCTTATTGTCTTGGTGTTTCAATTATCAGCCAACAAAAAAGCCGAAGGCCGCTCAAACTGAGCAGCCTTCGGTGTTTGGGTCAGAGAGGTGCTTGGGCCACAAGAACCCGCGATGGTCTATGACTTCACGAAGATGATCCGCTGGGCCGTGGTGGGATTGTCGATCGAATGGCTGCCGGTGAGCATCCAGCCGCCGACTGGCAGATTGCTGCTCAGGGTCTGAGTGCTCTGCGCGCCGGTGTTCACAGTGCCGGTGTTCGAGCCGAAGTTCCAACCGCCGCTGCTAGTGGCGCCGGTGTTCGTGTTCAGGCCCGCACGCACCAAGGCGATGCGGTCAGCCAGCGTGGTGTGGTCCGACGGCTGGGTGCCTGTGAGTATCCAGCCACCGGTTCGTGCGCCGGTCGACAAGTTCGTCGAACCCTGCGAGCTAACATTCGTATTCAGCCCGCCGGCTCGCGAAAAGATGATGCGATCGGCCTGTGTCGTATGGTCCGACGGCTGCGTGCCGGTCAGTATCCAGCCGCTTCGCGAACCGACGCTGGTGCCCAGCGAGTTCTGACCGCCGACGTTGGCGTTCAGGTTGCTTCCGAAGTCGCTGCCAAAGACGATGTCGCGAGCCTGAACGCTCGCGTTGCTATTGGCGTTCAAGTTCCAGCCCAGCCCGCTGTTGCCCAGCGTGCTGGCCGCCCCAATTCGGTCGTCTAGCGGCCGGAGGCCGGTCGTGAAGCGATTGGCCAGCGAGTTCAAGTTGCCCCAGCGGTTGACTGCGGCATCCAGCGCGCTGTTCGTCTGCGAGCCGATGCCGGTGTTCGACGTCAGCCAGGTGATACGATTGGCCAAGTTCTGAAAACCGCTCTGGCTTGCAGTACCAGCCAGCTGGCCCAAGTTCGACCATCCATTGCCCTGAACAGAGCTGCCAACGTTGCCTTGCAGAGCACTGCCAAGGTTCGACCAACCCGATGCGCCGGAACCGACGCGAGCGGCTGCCGTTGTCGTGCCCCAGTTGTTTAGCAGCGGCGCAATTTGAGCAGGAACGTTCATGTCCTGGTGATTGCTTCCGGTAAGGTAGCCCTGTAACGCTGTCGCCACGTCGCTGGCCATCAGCGTGCGCGTTTCGAGACTTTCGGTTTGGAGAACGCGGGTAAGCTTGCTACGCTGCGATTGGTTGCCGTGCATATGGTTCATGATTTCACCTCAAATCATCCAAGCGGTAAGTTGTCTGCCAACGGCCGGCTATTTCCCATGGTGCAGCGTCGCGTCTTTGCCGGCGACTCGTTCGTTACATAAGTTGGTTCCTTGCAAACAGCGACCCAGAGAACTGAAAAAATGTCGCAACCGACTGAAGAAAAGCACCGCCACCATCGGCATGCGGTGCTGCTGCGATTGCACTCTCGGCCGCAGCCAGAAGCCGGTGAAAATGGAGAGATTAACAGAAGATAGCAAGGTAGATTCAAAGTTTTATAACCGCGAATCGCAGCCCATCAGCCGCCGGGCGTTATCGCGAGGTTCCGCCATGCAACCAGTCGCCGCCACGCGCCGATTGACTTTTCAGGGAGCACGAGCATGACGGTGAGCATCGAAAGGACCATCGCAGCTACGTTCCAGTATCTGGAACCGGTGCTCAGTCGAGCGATCGAACTGTCGCCGGTGGCCGATCCGCTCGAGCTGGTCAAGCTGCTTCCGGAGAGCCCGCAGCAAGCTCAGCAGTTGATGCTGGCCGAACTGATCAAGCTCGACATGACCAAAGCCGCGCAAGCCGGACAAGTGCGCACGCTCGAGTTCTATGCTCCGGCGCTCGCCGGCCTATTCGAGAGCGAGCAACTGCCGCTCGATCTGGTGCTTGAAGAGATCCAGCTCCTGCGCGCCTCGGGCAAGCACCCCGAACTGGCCCAGTACAAAGCCAAGTATCCGTATCTGGCATCGGTGCTCGACGACTTGCTGACGCGCACCGATCTAACGCAGCCCGGAAAGCTGATCGAGAAGACGCCTCTCTTCGAAGATGGCGGCAAGGTCGACGACTTCGAGATTCTGCGAACGCTCGGCCGCGGCAGCTTTGCCAGTGTCTATCTGGCGCGGCAGATGTCGATGCAGCGGCTGGTCGCCTTGAAAGTTTCGCAGCGCGGCAGCGATGAACCGATCGCGCTCTCGCAGCTGGATCATCCCAGCATTGTTCGCGTTTACGATCAGCGGCGCATCTCTGACCCCGACGCGGTGCTGCTCTACATGCAGTATGTACCCGGCGGCACGCTGGCCGATGTCATCCACGCCACCGCCAACTTGCCCGCCGAAGCGCTCAGCGGCCGGGCGATTCTGCAGTCGATCGATCAAGCGCTGTTGACCGCCGGACAGCAACCGCCCGAACACAGTTCGACGCGCGAATATCTGGCCGGGCTCGACTGGCCCAGCGCGGTCGCTTGGATCGGCGTGCAGCTGGCTGAGGGTTTGGCTGCGGCTCATGAACGCGGCATTATGCATCGCGATGTGAAGCCGGCCAACGTATTGCTCTCGGCTGAAGGTGCGCCCAAGCTGGCCGATTTCAACGTCAGCTACGGCGGCACCGCGGGCTGCGCCGGCGCCACGGTGCACATCGGCGGCTCGCTCGCTTATATGTAGCCCGAGCAATTTCATGTGGCCGATCCAGCC
>JBQCEI010000874.1:0-3193 GCA_051960375.1 Aureliella sp.
ACCGTCTACGCCGGCCCCTCCGGGGCGGAAATAGCTATGGGCATCGCTTGTTCCCGGGGCTTCGCCCCGGGCTACTGACGACGGCCCCTCCGGGGCGGTTCGTACCGACTAACGACTAACGAGCCAACGCGCTCGCCATTGCTAAGGAGGGAGAAAACATGCCCAGGCGGACCGATCACCTGGTGGCTTTGTATGTGGATCGATCCTCGCGCCAGTGGATTCTCCGCGATCCCGAAGGCAATTTCTGGATCGTACCACCGGTTGAAGATGCTTGGGATCATCGCGAGCCGTTTGAGCCCGATGGCGACACGGAGCTGGAGCCTGTGCCCAGCCATTACACATACATGCTCCACATACCTTTCTATGATTCACCCGACTATCGCAAAATCGAGAATTCACCATGACGGCTGAACATGACCGCCTTGAGGCGGTGCGCACGCAACTTGTGCCTTGGAAAAAGTGGGGCCCGTACCTGAGCGAGCGCCAATGGGGAACCGTGCGCGAAGATTACAGCGAGCGCGGCGACGCCTGGGATTATTTCACACACGATCAAGCCCGCTCCCGCGCCTACCGCTGGGGTGAGGATGGCCTGGCCGGCATCTCGGATGATCGCCAGCGGCTCTGCTTTGCCGTGGCTTTGTGGAACGGCAACGACCCGATCTTGAAGGAGCGACTCTTCGGGCTGAACAACAGCGAGGGGAATCACGGCGAAGATGTCAAGGAGTACTACTTCTACCTCGACTCGACACCGACCCACTCGTATATGAAGTATCTCTACAAGTATCCTCAAGCAGCTTATCCCTACGACGCGCTGGTTCGGACCAACTCGGGCCGCAGTCGCAGCGAACTGGAGTACGAGCTGATCGACACCGGAGTGTTCGATGAGGATCGCTACTTCGATGTCCTCGTCGAGTGTGCCAAGCAATCTCCCGAAGATATTTTGATTGAGATCACCGTGCACAATCGCGGGCCTGAGGCGGCGACGTTGCACGTCCTGCCAACTCTCTGGTTCCGCAACCAGTGGTCTTGGCAAACAACCGCCGAGCGTTCGGTGCTGCAACAAGTCGACGGCGGATCGCGGCAAAGCGTTATCAAGGCGGCTGACGCGGTCCTGGGCGACCGCTATCTGTACTGTGCAAGCTCCGCTCCCTTGCTCTTCACCGAAAACGAAACGAACACCGAACGGATCTTCAACGTTCCGAATCCTTCGCCGTATGTGAAAGACGGCATCAACAACTTCGTGGTCCACGGACAGATCTCCGCAGTCAATCCGCTGCAGACCGGCACAAAGGCGGCGGCTCACTACGAGCTCACCGTCGCCGCCCGAGCAAGTGAAACGATTCGCTTGCGGCTGGCCGATATCGCGCCGGCCGAGTTCTTGCGCGTCCGCGGCTCGGATGGAACTCCTTTGGGAGCGACGTTCGAGGAAGCTTTTCAGGCTCGACGCCGCGAAGCAGACGAGTTTTACGCAGCGATCACGCCAGCGACCTTGAGCCCGGAAGAAGCCAAAGTGATGCGGCAAGCGCTGGCCGGAATGTTGTGGAGCAAGCAGTTCTATTACTACGACGTCGACAAGTGGCTCGAAGAGCGCGGATCGGATCCGTTCAAACCGGTGCACAAGCTCGCCCCGCGCAACGATCACTGGCACCACATGTATAACGGCGACATCATCTCGATGCCCGACAAGTGGGAGTATCCGTGGTACGCCGCCTGGGATCTCGCTTTCCATGTGATCGCGCTGACGCTGGTCGACCCCGACTTCGGCAAGCAGCAGCTCAAGTTGATGCTTCGCGAACGCTACATGCACCCCAACGGGCAACTGCCGGCCTACGAATGGAACTTCGGCGATGTCAATCCGCCGGTGCACGCCTGGTCGACGAGCTTTACCTACCGGATGGAGAAAGCTCGGCTCGGCCAAGGCGATAAAGAATGGCTGAAGAGCTGTTTTCAAAAGCTGCTGCTCAACTTCACTTGGTGGGTCAATCGCAAGGATCGCTCGGGGCGCAATGTATTCGAAGGGGGCTTTTTGGGGTTGGACAACATCGGCGTCTTTGATCGCAGCGCGCCGCTGCCCACTGGCGGCTACCTCGAGCAAGCCGATGGCACCGCTTGGATGGCGCTCTTCTGTCAGAACATGCTCGAGATCGCCACCGAGCTGGCGCTGACCGATCCCGACTACGAAGACATGGCGCTGAAGTTTTGCGAACACTTTCTGTGGATTGCTTCTGCCTTAGGGCAAGTCGGCCAGGACGCCGGCATGTGGGATGAGGAAGACGGCTTCTATTACGACGTTTTGCGGCTGCCCGATGGAAGCGCTCAGCGACTCAGAGTGCGTTCGATGGTCGGACTGTTGCCGCTATGCGCCGTCACGGTCTTCGATGGCGTGCTGATGGCTGAGAAACCCGAACTGGGAGTTCGGCTGCGCCGGTTCCTGGAGTCTCGGCCTGAGTTGCTCGCCTCGATTCATGATCCGCTGAAGCTCGGCGTCGCCGACCGTCGGCTCGCTTCGGTTCTCAATGAAACGCGCCTCCGCCGCGTGCTGGCGAAGATGCTCGATGAGAATGAGTTCCTCAGCCCCTACGGCTTGCGCTCGCTCTCACGGTATCATCTCGAACATCCGTTTCGAATGGAGGTCGGCGGGCGAGAGTATCGCGTCAACTATTTGCCGGCCGAATCGGACACCGGTATGTTCGGCGGCAATTCGAACTGGCGCGGTCCGATCTGGATGCCGGTCAACGTCCTAGTCATTCGAGCGCTGCTGCAATACTACGCGTATTACGGCGATGCCTTTACCGTCGAGTGTCCTACGGGCTCCGGCCATCAGATGACGCTCTACGAGGTTGCCGAAGAGATCGGCCGACGGCTCACCAATATCTTTCTACCCGACGTAAACGGCAATCGACCGGTTTTTGGTGGAACGCGAAAGTTCCAAGAAGATCCGCACTGGCGCGATTGCTTGTTGTTCTACGAGTATTTCCACGGCGACAACGGAGCTGGCCTCGGAGCCAGCCACCAAACCGGCTGGACCGGCGCCATTGCCCGCGTCATCCACATGTTTGCCACACTCACCCCTGAAATGGTTTTGCAAGAAGGCAAAAAATCGATCGAGAAGTCGCCTTCTATCAAGGTAGTACAAGCAGGATGAGTGAGAAGTTCTTCAATAGCGGAAGAATATTACCGCGGAGACGCCGAG
>JBQCEI010000875.1:0-2946 GCA_051960375.1 Aureliella sp.
CTTTGCCAACCTCGAGCGGCTCGATTTGAGCGAGAACGACGCCGACGACTCGACGCTCGAAGCCATTTCGGGTCTCGCCAAGCTGCAAGAGCTCGAACTGGTGACCACGCGCGTGACCGATGAGGGACTGAAGTATCTGGTCAAGCTGCCGCTGAAGAACTTGGCGCTGGACGACGTCTACGACATCACCGACGCCGGGATGGAGTATGTCGGCAAGATCAAGACGCTCGAAGTGCTATCGCTGAGCAAGACCGGCGTCACCGACGAGGGGCTGGCGCAGTTGTCCGGCCTGGAGAACTTGCGCCAGTTGAGCTTGGACAACACGGTCGTCAGCAAGAAAGGCGTCAATGAACTGAAGAGCAAGTTGCCGAAGTTGGAGAAGGTCACCTTCTAGCCCATCGCCTTCTAGCCAGCCTGTTCAAAATCAGCCGCCGGGCGCTGGCCCGCGGTTTGCCGCAAGAAACCGGACGCTCGCCGCGTGCCGGCTAATGAATTCAACAGGCTGCTAGCCAACCCAGGCGGCCCAGAGCACGGGATGCGAGTGCGCCGATGAAGCCAACACAACTCGATTTGGACGCTGCGCTGGCGCGCTTCGGGCTGAGCTCCTTTCGGCCGGGGCAGCGCGAGGTCATATCGGCGATCGTCGCTGGTCACGACTGCATGTGCGTCATGCCGACCGGCGGCGGCAAGAGTTTGTGTTACCAGTTGCCGTCGATCATTCGCCCGGGACTGACGATCGTCGTCTCGCCGCTGATCGCGCTGATGAAGGATCAGGTCGATGCTCTGTGCAAGAAGGGCATCCCGGCGGCGCTGATCAACAGCACGCTCTCGCTGGGCGAACAAACGCAGCGGCTGCAAGACATCGCGGCCGGCAAGTACCAACTCGTCTACCTGGCTCCGGAGCGGCTGCGGAGCAACCGTTTCATGGATGCCATTCGCGCTACGCCGATCCAGCTCTTGGCGATCGACGAGGCGCACTGCATCAGTCAGTGGGGGCACGACTTCCGTCCCGATTACGCGAGGCTGGGGCAGTTTCGCAAGTGGCTCGGCGATGTGCAGACGGTCGCTCTGACGGCCACCGCGACGCCGCGCGTCCGCGAAGACATCGTCGAAGTGCTTCGCTTGCACCGGCCCAAGCAGTTCATGAGCGGCTTTGCCCGGCCGAACCTCGACTTCGGGGTCGTGCAGCGGCAGTCGGATCGTGAGAAGGACGAACAGCTTGAGCAGTTTCTCAAGCGCGAACAGGGCTCGGGGATCATCTATGCCGCCACTCGCAAACGCTGCGATTCGCTGGTCGAGATGCTCCAGGAAAAGCTCAAACTGCCGGTCGGGGCATACCATGCGGGCATGGTCCCCGAGCAGCGGCGAGCCATCCAAGAGCGCTTCATGCGCAACGAACTGCGGATCATCGTCGCCACCAACGCCTTCGGGATGGGGATCGATAAACCCGATTTGCGGTTTGTCGTGCACTACAACATGCCCGGCTCGCTGGAGGCCTATTACCAAGAAGCCGGCCGCGCAGGCCGCGATGGCCGGCAGTCGCAATGCGTGCTGCTCTATTCCTTCCAGGATCGCTACATCCAAGAGTTCTTCATCGATAACAACTATCCGCCGCGCGAAGTTATCGAGAGCGTCTACGATTTTCTGTTGGGGCGGACCGAAGATCCGATCGAGCTGACGCACGAAGAGATTCGCGATGCGCTGGGCCTGAGCGTATCGGCTGAAGCGATCGGCAGCAGCCTGCAAATCATCGCCCGCACCGGCGTCATCGAGCGACTCGAAACCGGCGGCGGCCTGGCGATGATTCGGATCGATAGCGAGCTGCCGACGCTGGTCGATCTCTTGCCCAGGGAAGCCACGGTCAAGCGCAAGGTGCTGCGGGCGATCGAACGCATCGTTGCGCAGCGGCGCGGCGAAGCGGTCTATGTGCATCCTCGGTGGCTCACGCAGGAACTGGGCATGGAGCGCGAGGCGATGAATCGCTACTTGCGCGAACTGTCCAAGCTCAAGGAGGTCGACTACGTGCCGCCGTTTCGCGGGCGGGCGATTCACTTCCTCAAGCGCGACGTGCCGTTTTCACAGCTCGAGATCGATTTTGCGGCTCTGAACAAACGCAAAGAAGCGGAGTACGAGCGCCTCAACCAGGTCGTCCGCTACGCCCAGACGCCGCGCTGCCGACAGGCGGCGATCCTCGAATACTTCGGCGACACCGAGGCGGCCGAGTGCGGGCACTGCGATCGCTGTTTGGGAGCCCACGGGTGGCCGCACCTGGCTCAGCGGATGCGCGGCGGCCCAGTGGCCGACTCGTCCGTTCGAGGCGCTGCGTCCGGCGGCATTGCGGAAATCAGCGACGATTCCCAGAGCCCGGAATCGCCGAGCCATCGGCCGACCACCGCGGCGCCCCCTTGGGAAGCTGAGCAGCACGCCGCGCAGAAGGCTTCGCCGGGTGCCGCGCAGAAGGCTGGGCAGAGTGCCGGCAGGATCGCTGCAGCGGGTGACGGCGATCGGACGCCTCCTGCCTCGCTGTTGCCGTTCCTCGGCGAGGTGCTGATGGCGATCGACCGCACGCACGGCCGACTCGGAAAGAATCTCATTGGCCAGTTCCTGTGTGGCTCGAGCAATGCCAAGGTGCAAAAGCTGAGGCTGCATCGCTTGAGCGGTTTCGGCTTGCTCGACGGACTGCGTCAGTCGGATGCCACCGCGCTGATCGATGCGTTTTTGCAAGCGGGACTCTTGCAGCAACAAGAGGTCAATCGCAATCGGCCGACGGTCAGCCTCTCGGAGGAAGTGCGCCGCGGTTCGGTCAATCGCCAGGCAATCCTAGCCACGATTCGCTTGCCCGAAAGTCTCGCTAAGCGGCTCGAAACGCTCACCCAGCGCAGCCCACAGCAGCCGGCCGCCGACCGAACGACAGCCGGCGAGTCCGCTGCGGCCCCAGCACCTTCG
>JBQCEI010000876.1:0-3006 GCA_051960375.1 Aureliella sp.
GAGCGTTTCGAAATCGAGCGACCCAAGGAGCACGGCGCGTACGCTATGCTTGCCGTGCCGCTGGTGACCGCCTTCGTCATCGGCGGGTTTACCTGGATCGGCCTCGCGGTTGCGGCCGCGTCGGTACTCGGATTCATTGCCCACGAACCGATCATGATCGCAACGGGCCGGCGCGGGCCTCGAGCGCTGCGCGAAGCTCCGAGGGCTCGCGTGCGGGCGATGGCGTTGCTCACCGCCGCATCTCTGCTGGGCCTGCCGGCGATGATGTTGGGCAGCCTTCCTGTTCGCCTGGCACTGTTCGTTTGCTTGCCGGTAGCCGCCGCGTGCTTCGTTCTAGCGGCCAACGGCAAACAACGCAGCCTGGCTACTCAGCTCTGGAGCAGCCTGGGCCTGGTGCTGCCAAGTCTCGTCGTCATGCTCGCAGCATCGATGGAACTGGAGCGAGCACTGCAGATCAGCGGCGCATGGCTCGTAGCACAATCGGGCTCACTGGTCGCCGTGCGCAGCGTGATCGCCAAGCACAAAAAGAATACTCAAGGCCGAGTGCCGCTGACGAACGATCTACTTCAACTTGCGTTCACCCTTGCAGCGCTGATCGGCATCTTTTCAGGCTACACACCTTTTCTGTGCGTCTTGCCGATGATCGCCGTCGCCAGCTACCTGCGAATCTTCCCGCCATCCCCCAAGCACCTGCGGCAGCTAGGCTGGAGCCTGGTTGCATCGCATCTCGCCAGCGCACTAGCGATGATCGCGCTTCAGGCTTCGTGACCTCTTTAGGAATTAGATCAAGAAGAACCCATCGGCCGTGCCATTTGAGGCCGCCAGAAAGGCTTGCGGCCCAACTGTGGGACGGCAGTCCCTTGCCGTCAGCACCCGGCAAGCCGGCCGACTCTGCCCGTCCACTTCTTCTTCTCTTCGGCCGCTTCGCGGCATTTGAGCTCAGGCACGCCGACTTGCTGGTGCTGCACATCAGAGGCCTGATGTGCCACATTCGGCTGGCAGCCGCTTGCTCTGCCCGAAACAAGTCGACCGTGGGCACGTCCCTGCCGTCAACCTAATCACTATTCGTCGTCAAAGTCCTCGCTGGGATACTGCTCTGGCCTGACTCCCGTTTCCTGCACGACCCTGGGATACTCGACGCCTTGCACTGGCTCGTGAGGCCGCTTCCTGCTCAGCGAGATTTTGAAGATCCAATTATCGCCCCAATCGAAGAGGTAGTACAAACTTCGCTTGTCCGGCAAGGGAAACAGGTTCTTGAGTGTCGTGTCGTAGATGAGCCCGTTGTCGTCGTCAAAGTATTTTCGATCCCTGCTCCGGTCCGTCCTCGACAAAAAGAAGCAGTAGAGATGGTCTTCGTCGAAGCCAACCGCATCTTGAATGACAAAGTGTAGGTCCTCGAGGGTGGTGTCCTCATCCAGTTCGATCGTCGCCGACCAGTCTGCTTCGCAATACATGCCGCGAACAACGGCGACTTTAATGGTAATAATCATGGGGTTTCACTTTCGACAAATGGAAACTGCGTACCGGGGCTTCCGCCCCAGCCTACTGACGACGGCCCCTCCGGGGCGTTTTCAGCCGCTGCCAACATCGGCGTTTCTCCTTCGCCATAGAGCCCACAACGAGCCTACTCCCTTTGCCGCCCCTGCCCCTTCGGCTCTCTCTGCGTCTCTGCGTTAGAACGAACGTCGGCGGGTATGTAAGGAATCAATCCTTGCAGGTAAGCTTGCTCCTGGAGTTCCCTCGCCGCGCGGCGAACGTCGATCACGAAACCGTTCACTTCGAGCATCCACACCATTGGGTTATCTTCCAGGCGGCTCGGCAAAGTCCACTCGGGATCGAACGCGTAAAGCTTCGCCAGCTTGCGAATCTCAGACGACCTGGCTGCGCCGGTGCTAGAAGCGACGCCCAAGTACTGATCGATGTCGGTGGCCTTCATGTAAGGCGTCTGGGTCTTATCGTGCAGGAAGTTGACCCAGCCGATAGCCCGCACAATCCCGCTTGCCCAAGCGTTGGGGCTCCCTTTGAGCAGCGGCGAGGGGCGTTTGCGCGCGAGCTTCTCGGCCAGGCGGCGGCACAGCTCGGCATACTCTTCGTTGAGATGCTCCTTGCAAAACGAATCGAGCAGGCCGGTGATCACTTGCAGAACTTCGTCCTTGTTGTTTTTGGACGACGCCTCAGGAGACTTCGCTTTACGGGATTGGGCTTTAGGTGACCTGGCTTTACTGGGCTTAGCGGACAGAGGTTGATCGGACAGCGGCAGTGAAGTGACGATACCGTACCGCTCCTTCGCCGCCTTGAACCGCTCGTCGATGTCTCGCTTTGCACCCGGGCCAAACGTCAGCGACTTGGCGCTCATCAGGCCGTCGTAAATGATCTGGCCCTTAAACGGCAAAAGGACGGCCTCCACGATGATGGGTAAATCCGGGACTATCTCGTGGATCGGTTGACTCAGCCCGAGCACACCGTAAGCGATCGCAGGTTCCTCCACCGAGAGAAACACCGCGTACTTCTTGAGCTCACGGCAGATATAGAACTGGCCGCTGGCGCGATTGCGCCAAGAGCGAACGATTTCGAGTTCGTCGTGCGCGAACCGCGCCGGATTCTCCTCGACGAAGGAATCGATGAGACCGAGATCCGCATCGACTGCGTCACGGATTTGAGCCAACTCGGACGGCGGCAGCTTGCCGAGCTCCCGCGTGGTGGGGAAATGACCGGGAATCAGCTGAAGACGGTGGTTGGCGAAGAGCAACAGCGTCAACTGCAACCGGAAAAACAATTGGCAATCGGCAGATTCAAGCAACATCGAATGCTTAGAGCTCAGGAGGACAAAGATCCGAGGACGGATACTCGGCAAATCAGCACAAGTTACAAGCTACAGGCCAGCCGCAGTGCCGCCAAGCGGGCCCTACTACCCCTGCCTCCTCCGCTCTCTCCGCCTCTCTGCGGTCAAAAAAGCGAGCACCGCAAAGTGCTTCGGGCAACGCAGAGCTTCACTCACAGCCCATA